>JAHFMQ010000056.1 GCA_023267775.1 Candidatus Kaiserbacteria bacterium
GCATGCACCGCGGCACTTGTTTCAAGCGTCGTAGTCATCGTAAAACTCTTTCCTCCATCGGTGCTCGCGTATTCAAACGGCTGGTTCGCGGTTAAATTCGTGCCGGCAAGATAATAACTTCCGCTCTGGAGATCCGCAGCTGATAGGTGTGCCGGGAATGGTCTTGCGGGACTAGTAACGATATATTTTCTTGTTTTGTAATCGTAAGTTTGCTGTTCACCATATTTTGACTTGAGACCATTTATTAAATACGAAATTATAGATATTGTTTTCGCATCATTTTCATAACGTGTTTTCATGCTGGGGTCCGGAATCGGGACCGCGAAAGCCGTAGCGTCCTTGTCACGAGAATCCACTGCTAACGAAACAGAAAAATTGTAAGAGGCCTGAATAATTTGCGCCGATTTTGAAAGTATGCTGGAGAGGAACGAGTTTTCCGAATATAGCGTGACGCTGAATGGACCTAATTGTTGGAAATAAGCGAACGCTACCCCGCCACCAACAAGAAGGCTGACGCAGAGAATGGCGATTGTGAATGGAAATCGTCTGACTGAAGCACTTCCATTCGACACCACATTGGGCTCTGTTGACGAAAGTGTTCCTGGAACTGAGGAGAGCGGAGGTGCTGGAGAGAGGGTCGAAATGTTTCCAACCGCCGCAAAAGCTTCATCCACGTCAGAGGACTGCCACCCTTGTGCATAGAGGACCTTGGCAATATCTTCTTTTGAAATTCCAGCTGCGAGCTGCTCTCGAAAATACGCAATGAGTTGGGCATTAGCCATGCTGACTTCAGTGTCGCATGTTATGCATGAAATGAAGCGTCTTGTCCACAGACCTACTATCAGGACTTCAACCCTACAAAATTCTTCCTTCTGAAATTCTGGAGCCGAGAGTCGGGATTGAACCGACGACCTCGTCCTTCGCTTTCACCTTCCCTCCTATACCGCATGGAGAAGGGCTAGACTGTATCTTTGCCCTAAGAGGGCACCCTTGTCAGTCGTTCGGGCCATCGAAATGAGTGCCACGGTCTTGGCCAGCGGGGCTATTAACCGTTATTCGGGATTCATCCCGACATTACTATCGGGATGGGCGGGTTTTGCGACCTACCATGGACGTGCTCTACCAACTGAGCTATCTCGGCTTTGCGCACTATTGGAGATTACGCTATGTTCGCCTGCCTTTCAATGGATAATCAATACATCAAAATGCCCGCAACGATAGCTAAATGAAATACGATCATGAGTCCGCTCGAGAAAAGAAGAATTTTGTCCTTATGTACGAGCGCATAGATTATCCAAAGAACGTTCGCGACAGCAAGTAATACCCACGTAAGAAGCGAGACTCCGACCGAACTTTTTGTATTGTAAATCTGGAGAATTTGAGGCAAGAGTGCGAGCGGAGAAATGATTCCGACCACATACATAATATAATCAAGTACACGGATCTTGAACGAGCGGCCAGGAAACGGTTCCAGATTTTGCGATATGCGCATGCGCCTATGTAAATGATGGAGACCACTCATTTTTTTATGATAACCTATAAATGTACGATATTATACTACAGATATCCCATGGAAGGACTTACTCATTACGAAAAAGAACAGCGCCCATGGGGCGACTTTGAGCGCTTTACACTCAATGAAAAGACCACCGTGAAAATAATCACCGTGAAAGCCGGTGAAGCCTTCAGTTTACAGACTCATGAAAAGCGCGATGAGTTTTGGCGCGTACTTCGAGGCTCTGGAGTGATACGTCTCGGGGAGAAAGATCATGAGGCACACGAAGGCGATGTGTTTTTCTCTCCGCGCCATACTATGCACCGCGCAACTGGCGGTCCGGACGGGCTTACGTTTCTCGAAATAGCCTTCGGTGAGTTTGATGAGAACGACATCAAACGCTTTGAGGACCGATACGGTCGGAAATAGACCTACTACCATGAACGAAGATACAAAACACAGCGAAGAACTAGTTCATTCTTTAAACAATCCTGCGCTCCGCGCGGAATATGCAGCGCCCTATAATTCCTATCGGCCGATGTTTATCTCGAGAATACTCGGCGCTCTTCTTATTCACTCGGGTACTCTCATCTACGGTCATAAACCTTCGTATGCAAAATTCAAAGCGATAGAAGTCATCGCCCGTATCCCCTACCAATCATGGGAGCTCGGAGTCTACACGATTCTTACCGCTCTGTATTCAAACGAACGCCGAGCTATCGATCTCGCAAAGCTCAATGCCTTTAGCCGCATAGCTCAAGACAACGAAACGATGCACGTGGTCGTCCTTTCGCAGATCGTACAGCGCCTCCGTTGTGAGGGGTTCTTCCGCCATACTTTTATTCCATTTCTATTCGCTTTTTTCTACTTCTGGATCGTGTACATTCTCTTCCTCTTTTCTCGCCGGGCGGCACTTGACCTTAATTATCTTTTTGAGTCGCACGCGTACGCGCAGTATTCGGAGTTTTTGCAAAACGAAGGCGACCGATTAAAACAAACTCCTATCACCTCGGACTTTCTCGCGTTTTATGGCCGCAACGTCCGCAACGAATACGAATTTTTTGAATCAATACGGAACGACGAGCTCATACACCGTAATCGCTCGGCACACGAAGCAAATAGGTACTAACTAGAAAGTCCTTTTACAAGGAGCGGGTCTTTCTAGTTTTACGCAACGTACTAGACGCTGTTGGAACTACTATAAAGAAATATAGGGAGTGTATAGAATACCTAACCTCTCAAAACCTGAACCGCCTCATGAACCATATCCTACGCTGCCTCAAATCGTGCCTTATTTTCAATCATCCACTTCTTCATGTCTTCTTCGGTTTTACTTGAGTCTTTCATCACTTCAGGATGAACTTCAAAGTAATGAGGTTTAAGCGCTTCCATCCACGCTTCAAACGTTTCGCCTTGAACCGTCACTTCACATAAATCACATTTAAGTGTTTTCATAGATTGATTGTAACAAATTTATTACTTCAAGTCTATAGACTAATGAGATCTCACATTACACAATGCTTATATCAACAAGTTTTTTGAATTGAGCCCTATTATTTAGTATGCGTTTTGGAAGTACGGCATATTCTTTTTTGATGTGACCCTTCGGGAAATATTTTAGATGCTTGACATCCTTTTCTCTAAAGAGAGTACCGAGCGTTTCTTGCGGTAGTCTTAGAGCAATCCCAAATGTGCCACAAGAAATGAAAATTCGGCCATTGACGTAGCCACCAACAGCTCCAAAGACGTTTTTAAATTCGAGCCTGTGAGTCACTGCAAGACGAGGTCGAGCTTGTTTCAGTAGTACTGTTAGTTGTTTAAGATATATGTCTTTCATTTTTTAGATTATAGCAAAAATGACCACCTTATAAATGGTCATTCTTGAACCGATCTACGGTTATTTTGCGCAACGTACTGGACGCTGTTGGAACTAAAATTAGAGAGCGTCAGGATTGTATTTTCATTCCTGACCTTGAGTAAAATATTTTTCTAAAACGTCAAAATAATCGCTACCATCATCAACTTCTTTATAATCGTTTTTGTCTACCCATCTAGAATTATCGTGTTCGTCGCTTAACGTAAGTTCGCCAGAAACATATTTGCACTTAAATGCCACGAGATAAACAACCTTCGGGTAGTTTCTGTGTTCTTTAGGAAATTCGTGGTACCAGACAGCAAAAGGATCAAGGACCTCTATCTCAAGACTGGTTTCCTCTCTAACTTCTCTTTTAAGTGCAAGGATTAAGCTGGAAGCATCAGCATCTTTTGCTTCATCCTCTTGTATTTTACCACCAGGAAAGTCAAGTCCCTCTTTCGGATCAAAAAGAACCAAGACCTTACCATCTTTCTCAATAAATCCTTTTTGTCCTACACAAAATAATGCATCATCTTTCATTCGTTGATTATAACAAGAATGACCACCTATGCGGTAGTCATTTTTGAACCGTCCTACGGTTATTTTGCGCGGTCGATGGGATTTGAACCCACGATCTTCTCCGTGACAGGGAGACGTGTTAACCAGGCTACACCACGACCGCAAGCGAGGAAAATTAAACAAATGCATTTGTTTA
>JAHFMQ010000031.1 GCA_023267775.1 Candidatus Kaiserbacteria bacterium
TCCAGGTGGTTTAGCAGAAACTCAAGCTTATGTTGCAAACATCAATGCCATTCAAGCGAAACTTACCGCACAGGGCTATTAGCTTATAGTTTCATTTTTTATTTTTCGTAACCACGCTTTCTGGCGGCGGGCATACTGCCAAAGCTTTGCTGAGAGAGTAGGGAGGAGGGATTCCTCAGTTCGTTCTCCGCGTAAAAATTCTCCTACAATTTTATATTCAAGCCCAAGTTCATTTAATCGTGCATCTCCGATTTCCTCGCGTATGCGGCGTACCTCATCAACAAGCCCGCGTTTGAGTGCCGACTGCAGTCGTGCATCAATTCGAGCTCGCAACTCTTCCTTTGGAGGATCAACGACCATCCACTCAGCTGCATATGTCGGCGCGGAGGAAGTCCGCGCCGGAACTTTTCCTTTTGCCTCAATAATTTCGAGTGCACGAATGAGCCGTCGACGATTCTTCGGATCAAGTTCTTTTGCCCGGCGCGGGTCGCGTTCTGCGACCCGCGCGACAAGCTCTTCGGTTGAAAGTTGTTCAAGCTCATCGCGCAGTTCTGGATTCGCATCTACTCCTTCCGGGAGTCCTTTAAGGAGTGCATTGAAATAAAAATGCGTTCCTCCGACGAGAATGGGCAGTTTTCCTCGTATCGAAATTTCTGTGATAAGTCGTCTCGCGTCCACGACGAAATCTCCTGCGGAATAATTTTCCTTCGGGTCACGAATGTTAATGAGATGGTGAGGTATACCATGCATCTCCTCTCGCGTTATCTTTTCGGTTCCAATATCAAGCCCACGATACACTTGTCGCGAATCAACCGAAATGATTTCGCCGCCGCGTTGTAAAGCCTCTTCAACTCCTCGTGAGGATTTGCCTGAAGCTGTTGGCCCCATGATGAGTAAGATTTGTGTACCCATTGTGCGCGATGGTATCATGGGAACCACGTAATCAAAAAAATATGAAAGATACCAAAAGCAACTATTGTGAGCACTGTGGCGAATTCCATGACCACGTGGAGGACTATATCTCGCAGGTGAAAGTGGGTGCTACCGTGCCAGACTTTGAATTCGAAGTCTTTCATCAGGGCATTATCAAAACGATGAGTCTCGCGCAGCTTCGAGGAAAATGGGTGATTCTCGTTTTCTATCCGGCTGACTTCACATTCATTTGTCCGACCGAGCTTGAGGAGCTCGCAAAACTCTACCCGAAGTTTTTGGAAGCCAATGCTGAAATTATTTCGGTTTCTACGGATACCGTTCACACGCATAAAGCATGGCACGATGTCTCTCCAGGCATCAAAGAAATCACCTATCCGATGGCGGCAGATCCTTCAGGGAAAATGGCAAGCGCTTTCGGTGTTTTAATCGAAAGTGATGGCGTAACGCTTACTCCGGACGAAGGTCTTGCGCTTCGCGGTACGTTTATTATTGATCCTTCAGGCACACTCCGATCGGCAGAAGTCAGTGACAACTCTATCGGTCGTAAGGGGGCAGAAACACTTCGCAAACTTCAGGCCGCGCAATACGTGGAAACACATAAAGGACAGGTCTGTCCCGCCTCCTGGGAACCGGGCGACGATACGCTCGAACCCGGTCTCGATTTGGTAGGGAAGTTGTAAAACAAGCCGCCTGTCCCATCCCCCGCAGCAGAGCTGACGGGGCATTGGGCAGGCGGCTACCGTGGTGTTTTGCTAGACAAAGTGCGCTCCACCGAGCGCACGGCCGCAACCCGCGTATGCCGCACAAAGCCGCGGCGCGGGAATTGCGGGGCGGCGATTCATCCCCGCTCCAAAGGGGCGGGGCATTCTCGCCGTCCGCTAGTAAACTCTAGTTCCAGTGTCGGGAGGACGTTCGTGCGAACTGCTACTGGTGCCGGGAGAGAGACTCGAACTCTCATGTCTTGCGACGACGGGTTTTGAATCCGTTGCGCCCCGGTACGAAAATGCCGGTGCTGGAGGTGGGAGTCGAACCCACAACCCTTGCGGGACACGATTTTGAGTCGTGCGCGTATACCAATTCCGCCACTCCAGCATTTCGTACGGGGTGAATCTACCAATTTTTACCCCATACCAATTGTCCTCATTTGGTGCGGGGCAGTCATTCCCCACAGCGTTTACACACTAACATTTTCTTCCCGTATTTTCATCGTGCGTGGGCATGCTAAAATCTTTTACATGAACGATGATGCGAAGTATGTTCCGACCAAGTACGACTCGGTCTTCTGGATCGACGTTGATCGGATTGTTCCGAATCCCTATCAGCCGCGAAAAGAGTTCAGCGAAGCCGGACTCACTTCTCTTGCCGAGAGTATCCGCCAATACGGCGTACTCCAGCCGCTTGTAGTAAGTCGCAGCGAAGTAGAGAAGCCCGAGGGCGGTCTTGAAAGTATGTATGAGCTTATTGCAGGAGAACGTCGCCTACGCGCGAGCAAGCTCGCGGGCTTGAAGCAAATTCCGGTGGTTATTCGCCAAGGCGAAAGCAATCTCACCAAGCTTGAGCTCGCAATTATCGAGAATTTACAGAGAGAAGATTTAAATGCAATCGATCGCGCAAAAGCTCTGCAGCAACTCATTGATGAATTTGGTATTTCGCACGCAGAAACTGCGGCGAAGATCGGCAAGAGTCGTGAATACGTGTCAAACAGTCTTCGCCTCCTTTCGCTCCCTGAACATATGCAAGCCGCGATTGTAGGGAAGGAAATCACCGAAGGTCATGCGCGTCCGCTCCTCGCGCTTAACAGCCGCCCTGAAGAACGCGAGACGTTGTTTAAAGAAATAATTTTAAAGCGGCTTCCGGTTCGTGCCGCTGAACGCATCGCTCGTTCGATCGCACAAGAACGAGTTCGTTCTCATCATCGGAAAACTCCGGAGATGGCTGAAATCGAGAAAGCGCTCACTGAAACGCTCGGCACGCGCGTCATCATAGAAACTAATGCCGAAGGAGGGCGGCTTCTTATTGATTTCTTTTCCCCGGACGATTTGCAACAGCTCGTCGAGACACTTGCGAAACAGCAACAACAGGAAACCGCGGAAGGTCCAAACGTATCACGCGTTGAAATTCCGAATACCACTCAGCTTGAGAATGACCCAATTGCCGCTCCTGCGCCGGAAGAATCTTCGGACGACGAACTATATTCAGTGAGCGGGTTCTCTGTATAACTATTTCTTTTTTGCGTGGTGCGTAGTTTCTTTTCGAGCAGTCCGACTCTGAGGGTGATGTTTTGTTGGGTCAGACATTTCAAGTGTGGTGCGGATATGACGTCGAGCAAGCGCCGTGCGGACAATCTCTAACCATTTCACCGAAGGGTGCGCGGAATCACGCCGAATTATTTCAACAACGTCGCCGTTTCCAAGCACCGTATCGAAAGAAACAAGTTTTCCGTTCACTTTTGCTCCTTGCAAATGATCTCCAAGATCGCTGTGAATCGCATAGGCAAAATCGATCGGCGTTGACGCGGCCGGCAGGTCGATAACGTCACCTTTGGGTGTAAAGACGAACACCCGATGGGAAAAGAAATCCTCTTTCAGCCCGTCTACAAATTCTTTTGACCCAGCCACTTCAGAGTGCGCTTCAGCGAGCTCAGTGAGCCATGCGGGGATCTTGGTAACGCCCTTTGCGCCCTCTTCTTTTTTAGTAACTTTCATTAAAGAAGGGATCATCCAGCGAACCCAAGAGAACGAGAGTGAAGAAAATCTACTTTTCTGCGCATCCTTTCCAAGGTCCTCGATGCCTTTCCCCAATTGCTTATAGGACATATGGGACGCAATACCGAACTGGGCGGCTCGATGCATCTCCTCCGTACGAATTTGAATTTCAACAATACCAGCATTAGGCGTCACGACGGTTGTGTGAAGCGATTGATACCCGTTTGGTTTGGGGAATGCGATGTAGTCCTTAAATTCGCCCGGTAGAGGCTTGAAGAGCGCATGTACCGTGCCAAGTGTGGTGTAACAGTCTTCGATGGTTGGAACGACGATACGGAGGGCAGCAATATCGTGGATGAGACTGATGTCATCGCGCTTTCTTTTGAGCTTTTGGTGCAGGCTCCAGAGTCCTTTCATGCGAATATCGGTGCGAAGCGTAGCGAATCCTTTTTTCTTAAGTTCCGTTTCGAGTTCCTTCTGTATTTTCGCAAGTCCGTCTTCAGTTTCTTTTGTCTTTAACTTTCGCACCTCTGCAGTGTGTGTTGCGGCATCGGGGTCGACGTAAGGAAACGCGAGATCTTCAAGGTCGCGTTTAATCTTTCCCATACCAAGACGGTCGGCAATCGGCGCATAAATTTCGAGCGTCTCAAGCGCGATGCGGCGGCGCTTGTGTTCGGGTACATGCTCCAAGGTCTGCATGTTATGAAAACGATCGGCGAGCTTTACGATGAGCACGCGTATGTCGCTTGCCGTTGCAACCAAGAGCCGGCGAAGACTTTCTGCATGGCGTTCCGCACCTCGGTATTTGTGCGTACCAAGTTTCGTCACACCATCAACGATGAAAAGTAATTCGTCCCCGAATTCCTTTTCTATATCTTCCCGTAATACTCGCCCATCCTCGACGGCATCATGGAGAAGTCCGGCAGCAATGGTTGTCGGGTCCATGCCATATTCAGCAAGAATTTTTGCCGTAGCGGCGGCGTGTATGAAATACGGTTCACCGGAGTAACGTTTCTGCCCCTCGTGGGCTTTTTTAGAGAACTCGTACGCCTTTTCGACAAACGACTTATCCTCGGGCGAGGCATCGGTCATTTCGCCAATAATCTCCTTCACGGGCGTCATGGGAAACACTATACACCCGTCTCTTTATTTCAGGTATTCCGCCGCTTCCTCAGGAGTAAATAAGTCTGCTTTTGTGGTTTCGGGTAGATAGATGCGTCGGAGACCTTTCTTTAAGAAGAGTCCTTGTTTTGATTTGTAGAGCACGAGATTTTTTCCGGTGCGGGGATGTTTACCAATCTCTTTCACGACTTCAACGCCACGAGGCGGTTTCTTCGGTTCAGCAAGAAGCGCGAGCGCTTTGTCGAGTGTGATGGTGTAGGGATCACCGACCGCGGGTTTAAGAGAACGGAATTCGCCGTCACTACCAACGTATGGTCCAAATCTTCCAGTCGAAGCAAACACCGCTTTGCCAGTTGAAGGATGCATACCAAGTTCTCGCGGAAGCGAAAGATATTTGAGTGCGTCGGCGAGTGTAACCGTCGCGAGATCAGTGCCCGGTGGAATACTCGCACGCTTCGCAGCTTTTTTTGGACGACCCTTACCGCGTTTCTTTTTTCCTTTCACAGGTTCCTCGGCAGGTTTTTCTACAACAACTTCTTCCTCAAGTGCCATTTCAACGTAGGGTCCGAAGCGTCCGGTTTTTATAAAAATGGGCGCGCCGGTTTTCGGGTCATTCCCGATCGGTGTATCGTTCTTGAGCTCGGTGCCTTCTTCGGTGCGTGCGCCAAGACAGTCAGGATATCTTTTGCAGCTCATGAAAATGCCTCCGCGGCCAAGTTTGAATTCCATAGGACTTCCACAAAGCGGGCAGGGGAATTCGCCCGGAGCATCCCCAAGGGACGTCGCTTTTGGAAGCTTATCTTTTGCACGCACAGCCTTTTCAAATGGGCCGTAAAATTCAGTCAATGTTTCGGTGTATCCGCGCTCGCCGCGTGCAATTTCATCAAGCTCATCTTCCATTTCTGCAGTAAATGTATCGCTCACATAGTGAGGAAAATGCTCTTCGAGCCATCCAGAGACCACCATGCCGGTGGCGGTTGGCTTCAGTGCGCGCCCAAGTTTCTCCACGTAGCCACGGTCCTGAATAGTCTTCATGATGGAAGCGTAGGTCGATGGGCGGCCAATACCACGTTTCTCGAGTTCTTTGATGAGGCCAGCTTCGGTATAGCGGTTCGGCGGTTCAGTTTGCTTTTCTTCAGCGGCAAGCGAGAGCAAGGTAAGCGGATCTCCCACAGCAAGTTTCGGCAGTTCAACATCCTCGCCGCGTGCGGCAGTATCGAGCGCAAGCCAGCCCGGGAAGAGCATGCGCGAACCATTTGCCGTAAAAGCAGGAATATCTCGATCAGCTTTGATTGAGACATTGGTGCGCATGATGCGTGCTGCAGACATTTGCGATGCGAGGGCACGTGTGCGAATGAGTTCATAGAGCTCCATTTCGTCCGGTGTGTGGCCGGCGCGCGTATGCGAGGGGTCGGTGGGACGTACGGCTTCGTGAGCTTCCTGAGCATTCTTGCTTGTCGTTTTATATGCGCGCACTTCAAGATATTCTTTTCCGAATTGTTTCTCGATAATGCCCGCCATTTTTGCGACTGCTTCTGCGCCGAGATTTACCGAATCGGTACGCATATACGTGATGTGACCGGCTTCATATAGTTTCTGCGCGGCGCGCATCGTACGGGACGGTGCGAACCCGAGTCGAGTCGATGCCGTCTGCTGGAGAGTGGATGTGGTAAACGGTGGACGAGGATTGCGCTCCTCGGACTTTTCGGTGATATCAGCGACACTCCATTTCGCACTTCTGCCAGCCTCCACTATCCGATCAGCTTCTTCTTTTGTTGACGGTTGTTCGGTGCAGGTCGTGTTTATATCACCAGACTTCGATTTAAATAGTGCCGAGAGCACGAAATACGTTTCCGGTATGAAAGATTTTATTTCGCGTTCACGTTCGGCAAGTATGCGCAGCGCAGGGGATTGCACGCGTCCTGCCGAAAGTCCATAACGAACTTTTTTCCAAATGAGCCCTGAGAGATCGTATCCGACGATGCGATCAAGCACACGCCGCGCTTCCTGAGCCTGGCGAAGATGCTCGTCGATGATGCGCGGATGTGAGAGTGCCTCCTCAATGGCCGCTTTGGTGATTTCGTGGAACACGACGCGCTTCGGCTTTTTCAAACCCGTAACCTCTTTAATGTGCCACGCGATAGCTTCACCTTCACGGTCTGGGTCGGTTGCGAGGAATATCTCACCAGCTTTTTCCGCCGCGTTTTGAATTTTCTCAATGACTTCGCGTTTTTCAGCGGGGATGACGTAGCGCGGGACGAAACCTCCCTCGATATCGACAGCGTCTTTATTGCTCTTCGGTAAGTCGCGGACATGCCCAACCGAAGCGAGGACGGTGTAGTCCTTGCCAAGATAATGTCCGATGGTTCGGGCTT
The DNA here is from genome assembly GCA_023267775.1 of Candidatus Kaiserbacteria bacterium. GTDB lineage: Bacteria > Patescibacteriota > Minisyncoccia > Phycocordibacterales > Phycocordibacteraceae > C7867-001. The sequence goes on from JAHFMQ010000031.1 coordinate 7,136, forward strand.
TGGTCGGGGATTCGACGATAAGTAATCGCTTAGCCATTCGTTACACTCATAGCGCGTATACCTATATATGGTCAAGCTCCCCTAACTTTATATTCGTTTACCGGCAGGAAAGAAAATGAGCGCGCTCCAGGCCGCTAGGCGACGTTTCGTCGTACCCGAAGGGGTGCCAGGTACTCTCTTTTTCTTTCCTGTCGGCTCACTCTATTTCGACCCGAATGGGGTGGTGATCAGAGCCAATGGAGTCCGGCAAAACTTCCGCATTTTGAATTTTAAATGAGTGAGAAACCAGTATGTGATCAAGCTGGGAGCGGGAGAGCGGATGGGTCATTCCGCCCTTGAGCGCATTCGTTAATTCGTGTTCTATGAAACGCTGTTCAATCGTGGTGCGCTCGCGCTCATAGAAGGCGGCATCGCGTATATCACCCCCAAGAATCCAGTTCAGAATCGTGATATGCGGAGCTTCGAGGATATTGAAGTCTCCGCAGACGATCGTCGGTCGAGACTCATCCCGCTCAGCCATCGCGGTCTCGAATTCTTTCAAGCGCCACGTCGGGTGCATCAGCGTGAGATGCAAGTTAAATACACGAATCGACTTGCCGTGGATAGTGATGTCGGCGTACATATCCTTTCGATTCGCGATTTTAGTAAACAGTTTTGACGGCATGATCCGGAAAAAAATTCGAGTCCGGAGCGGCAGTTGTGACCAGTAGTCTGAATGTACGATCTCGCCATGCGTGTCAATAGGATGTTTTGAAAGTATGACGATAAAATTATGTACAAACTCATTTTTTATCTCCACCTCTCGTTCGCTCCGGAATATGATGTGATAGGGAAGTGTTTGGAGTCGTTTCAGAAAAATTTCAGGCACCTCTTGCAAACAGAAAATATCAAAATCGCTTTCCGAGATAAATGTAAATGCATGATCAAGCTCGCGATTGCGATAGAGCATATTCCATGAATAAATTTTTATTTTTTGTGCCATGTTCCAAATTCCTCACTAATAAGTCCGCGAAGCTCAAGCGCAACGAGTGTCGTGAGAACTTCTCCCGCGGCGCCATCTGAACTCCGCAGAATTTCGTCGCGAGTTTTCGGTTCTTTAAGCATACTCCAAATTTGAAGTTCAGCATCCGTGAGATCGGTGGGCGCCGCGCTCGGCGAAGACGCCTCGCGCGGGGCAATCTTTAGCGCCTCCAGTATGTGGATAGGTTCGGTTACGAGCGTCGCGCCGAGTCGAATGAACAGATGCGGGCCGAATGCGTGCGGATCCCCAATGCGGTGGGGAATACAGAGCAGTTCACGATTATATTCTCCCGCGAGTCGGGCGGTGATAAGTGTGCCAGATTTTTCACCTGCCTCAACCATAAGTACCGCATCACTTAATCCGACCATGAGGCGATTTCGAGACGGGAATTCTTTCAGCCATGGTTTATGCATAGGTTCTTGTTCTGATATAAGCGCCCCGCCTGCTTTGAGGATATTTTTAGAAAGTTCTAAATTAGTGCGTGGGCTGATGACTGAGTCGTCGAGACCCGAGCCAGGGATGGCGATAGTGTGGAGTCCTGCCGCAAGAGCCGCCTTGTGTGCGCAGGCGTCGACGCCGAGTGCGAGACCGCTCACGACCGACACGGGGTAGCCCGCAAGTCCGTGAATGAGTTTTTCACATGCTTCCTGCCCGTAGCGTGTCATTGCGCGTGAACCAACCACAGCAAGAAATTTTGTCCCAACAGCGGGCAGAGAGCCGCGAATCCAAAGCTTCTTCGGCAACTGAGGTATTTCAAGCAATTGCTTCGGCCATTCTGTGCGCTTTAGTTCTCGAATGTCCATAGGTGCAGTATACCCCGTGAGATATTTTGCCTTTTCTACGCATTTCGTGACATGTAAAAATTTTATCTCACGGGGTATACTGGCAGTACATGCTCGACATACATTTTATTCGGGAAAATGCCGACATCATTAAAGCCGGCGCGGCAAAGAAGCGGATTGATGCAGACATAGATCGCCTACTTGCGGTCGACGATGAACGCAAAACTCTCCGCCAGGAATTTGACGCAAAGCGTTCTGAACAGAACCGTAGAAGTTCTGAAATTCAGCGTGCAACCGGTAGCGAACGCGAGAAACTGCTTGAGGCGATGCGCCAGCTCAAAAACGGTATGAACGAGACAGAAGAGAAACTGAAAACCATTATGGTCGAATGG
>JAHFMQ010000032.1 GCA_023267775.1 Candidatus Kaiserbacteria bacterium
CCGAAAGAAAAAACACTCCTTGCATTTCTGATTTGGCGGGGGTGGATTTTTTCTTGAAAAAGGAAAGGGTGTTTTTCTTTCGGGGTTCTGTCCTCCAAGTATTCGGACAGGCGGAGTGCAAATGCAATTCGGACTCGTTTTTGCGAAACTATTTTGCGGGAGGAAGGATTCGCAAAAACGAGACTAATTCTTTGAAATGACGGGATTTGAATTTCGCCACGCAGGAGGGTGCGGGAGGAATGCACGGCGGTTCGGTTTTGAGTTTCGGATTTGACACTACTAATTAAAATTGACTGCAAAATTGTACATTCCCATACTGCAAAGTCCTTGAATAGTTCCGGTCTTTGGAGTACCCAGATCAATAACTTCTTCTCCTGTATTAGGCAGAATTTTCTGATAGCCGATTGATCTGATGACCAATGACGCCGAGCAATCGTATGTGCCGTTTGTTTTCACAACCAGTTTTGTTGGGATGTTTGCTTGAGCTAAAGACACTTTGGGCGAGTATCCGCCACGAGCATTTATGGTGACGTACTGAACACCATATCGTATTTCAACGTTTTGTGCCGACTCCGTACTGACCGAACCAAAGTCTTTTTTTGACTGTCCTAAAAATACGATGCCGATACCTATAACCAGCGCGATTGTAATGATAATTGAAACGGTTTTATTCACCCCGTTAGAAATTTTTGGTTTTTGTAATTCCATAAATATTAATTGAAAAATATCTTTTATACCCTATTAAAATCAAAAATGGTGCGATTTCTAACGGGGTTCATAGATTAATTATATGTTAAATAGCGGATTAATGATTCCTAGCCCGGCGAGTCCGGCGAGGAGCGCAAACAGTCCAAGTCCAATGACGACTATTCCTGCGGATTTGAAAAATAATGGAGCATGTTTTCCGTGAGCAAATGAAGCAGAGCCGAATGAAAGAAGTAAAAGCATCGGCAACGTCCCCAAAGCGAATGCAAACATGAGAAGAAGTCCTGATAGGAAAGACCCACTGCTTAACGCCGAAATCTGCATCGACTGCGTAAAGCCGCATGGCAAGAAAAAAGTGGCAAAACCAAGAACAAGAGGGGTGAAAGTTTTGTGCTCTATTCTCCTAAAAAAGTTGAATAGCCCTGAGGGCAGTGCGATTTTATTTTTTGCAAAGACACCAACCAAATTCAGTCCCAAGAGTAGCATCACTACTGATGCCAGAATACCCAATATCGCCGTAAGCGTGAAATTGATGCCGATCGCGCTACCGATTGCCCCAAGCACACCTCCCAACAATGCAAAACTAATGAGTCTTCCGGCATGAAATAGTGTGAACGTTTTTGTATCGCTTACATTGTCTTGCGATATCTTGGCGGAAAGTGACAAGACCAAGCCGCCGACTATCGCCAGACAGCTTGATACTGATGCAATGAGGCCGATCACAAAACTAGTGACGGGCGTTATTTGGTCGCCGATTCCAAGATTGAGAACTCCGGATTTTTGCAATAAGAAAAATAGAACCAGAAACCCAAGTCCGATTGGAAGCGCCTGCCAAATAACTCCCTGATCGTTTCTCTCTTTCTCCTTTTTCTCAACCGAAAGAGAATACCCGTTGTGCTTTATTTTCTCCGTCAGCATCTCCGCGAGCTTGTGCTGGCTCTCATCGAGGGTGGTCTCAAGTGAGACGGTCTCATACTTGAGATCGACATTTGCATGCTCGATGCCGATCTGTTCGCTCAGAGTGTCTTCGATGAAGATTTTGCATGATGCACAGTGAGTACCGGAAACGTGAAATGTATACGTATTCATATTTACATTTTCTTAGCTTTAATTCTGAGTGAATTCGACACTACTGATACCGACGACATCGCCATAGCGAACCCAGCAAAGACCGGATTCAAGAGCCATCCGAAAATCGGATAAAAGACTCCTGCCGCAAGCGGTATGCCCACGATGTTATATATAAACGCCCAGAACAGGTTTTGCTTGATGCCTCTCATGGTAATCTTGGAAAGCTTGATAGCCTTTACCAGCTTTGAAATATCGCCGCCAAGAAGAGTGATACCAGCCGACTCGATAGCGACATCCGTGCCAGTCCCCATAGCGATGCCCACATCCGCTTGGGCAAGTGCCGGAGCGTCATTCACTCCGTCACCAGCCATCGCCACCACTCGGCCTTGCGACTGGATTGCCTGTATCTTTTCAAGCTTGTCTTGCGGTAGTACATGAGCAACCACATCGTCAATGCCCACCAGAGAGGCGATATACTTTGCGGCCTTCTCATCATCGCCAGTAAGCATAACCACTTTGATTCCAAGTTTATGTAAGTCGGCAACGGCCTGTTTTGACTCCTGTTTTATTTCGTCAGCCACCATCACAAAACCGAGTACTTTTTCTTTGATGGCAAGAATGACCGGCGTCTTGCCCTCCGAGGTAAACTCATTTAGTTTTGCGATGTCGAAATGAAGTTTGAGGTCGCTTACGAGTTTTGTATTGCCGACAAAATATTTAACACCCTTGATTGTTCCTTTTAAGCCCTTGCCTTGTATGCCTTCAAATTCCGAAGTTTCTGAGAGAGGAATATTTTTTTCTTGAGCATAGCTCACGATTGCATGTGCAATCGGATGCTCGGACTTTTTCTCGAGCGAAGCAATGATCGACACCAGTTCGTCGTCCTCAACATCGGAGAGATTCTGGATATTTGCCAAAGTCGGCTTGCCTTTGGTGATTGTTCCCGTCTTATCAACGACAACTGTGTTGACCTTGTAAAGTTTTTCAAGGGTTGCGGCATCCTTGATGAGAATACCTTCCTTAGCTCCTTTGCCGACACCAACGATAATGGCCATCGGTGTAGCAAGCCCCAAGGCGCACGGACATGCGATAACAAGAATGCCCACAAACGAGACAAGACCGAATGAGAGAGCTTGAGAGAACCCAAGATATTGAGAACCGACGACGAGCCACGCGCCAAGCGCAAGGAAAGCTATGACAAGAACAATAGGCACAAAAACCGCAGAGATTTTGTCTGCCAGTGCCTGAATCGGCGCTTTGCTTCCTTGGGCGTCTTCAACCATTTTAATAATCTGGGCAAGCAAAGTTTCCGATCCGACTTTTGTGGCTTTGAAAGTAAATGATCCGCTGGTGTTAATCGTTCCGGCAACGACAGAATCATTAATCTTTTTTTGCGCTGGCATGGGCTCGCCGGTGACCATAGACTCGTCTATAAAGGATGATCCTTCGGTTATAACGCCATCCACCGGAATTTTAGCTCCGGGCTTAATGATAACTAAGTCCCCGTGCTTAACATCATTTACTGAAATCTCGACCTCCTTGCCGTCACGAATGATAAGGGCGGTCTTGGTTTGGAGATTGAGAAGTTTTTCAATCGCATCGCCTGTTTTTATTTTTGATCGTGCCTCCAAATATTTGCCGAGGGCAATAAACGTAATGACCACGATCGTCACATCGTAGTATTGATACTCAACATTTATAAAAGGTCGAAGCGCTTCTTCGAAAGCGGTGACAGCGAAACTGTAGAGATATGCGGCAACGGTTCCTATGCCAATTAGTGTGTCCATGTTCGCTTTGCCATAGCGAAGGAATCTATAGAAACCCAGCAAATAGGGCTTGCCGACTACAAAAAGAATATAGGTCGCCAAGAGAGGAAGTAGATGATGAAAAAATTCCTTAACTGCATAGCCCATTTCTGCCACGATCCCGTATTGGGTGAAAATGTCCCATCCCATGATAAAAGCGGCAATAATAGCAAGTGGAATAGCTGAGAGCACCTTTGTTCTCATATCTGCGACTTCCGCAAGCTTGTCCTTTTTTGATTGGTTAAGCCCGAGGTGAGTGGCATGTTCTTCTGCCGACATGCCCATTTCTTCGGCTGAAGCAGGAATCTCCAAAGAGTATCCAAATGGTTCTATGTGCTTAGAGAGATCATGTGGGTTTATTTTTGACGGATCAAACGAAACTTTTGCCTTTTCTGTGCCATAGTTCACTTCCGCTGACTCTACACCAGCGACTTTCTTGAAGGTCTTTTCGATTACCGACGAGCAGGAGGCGCAATGCATCCCCTTTATTTTGTATGTTTGTGTATGCATATTATTTCCTCTTTAGCTTATACACTTTGATGATCTCCTCCTTTGCTTTCTTTGTCTGGCCGGATTGCATTTGATGATGCACACAGTGATCAAGATGGTTCTCAAGAAGCATGTCCTCGACATTAGACAGCCCTTGTTTTACTGCCGACGTTTGAGTAATGACATCAACACAATAGGTGTCGTTCTCAACCATCTTTTGAAGTCCCCGGACTTGACCCTCCAAAAGCTTGAGGCGGCGGACTACTTTTGCCTTACTTTTTTCGTCCATGTATTTCATATAAAAACAGTTTATACCCCCTAGGGGGTATAAGTCAAAATTGAAGCTCCACGCGAGCGAAGCGAGCGGTGGTGGGGCGATTCAGTTACATCGCTTCATTTTGGAAATAGGTTCGAGCTTGGTACAACAAATACACCTATACAAAAAGCGCCGCTTCCGTGGCGCTTTTTGTTTGTGTGCTCTCAACAGGAATCGAACCTGTATCTCCTCCTTCGGAGGGAGGTGTCCTATCCATTGAACGACGAGAGCGTGTCTGTATGGTACCTGAAATGTGGATGCTTGAGAGGACCAGCGATGACGCCATATCTCCCTCGACTAAACTTTTGCCGTCGCAAAAGTGTGTCTGGGCAGGGCTCGCGGTTCGGCTCGCTAGCCGAACATCGCTCCGCCTTTCGATTCCTCACGCAGACAACGCGGGTTGTCTGCTTCGAGAGCACAAAACTCACTATGTTCCTTTTTTGGTGCTCTCGAGAGGAATCGAACCTCTATTGCCAGCTCCGCAAGCTGGCGTCCTATCCGTTGAACGACGAGAGCAATAATTGAATGTATATCAGAATCCAAGCCACGCCGCCACCAGATCGGTGAACGTGTGATGATGTTCGCCCTCGTCTACATGCTGTAAAAAATGGCCATGCACAAAATCGACATCGACACCTTCTAATGGAATCACTAAATGAGGCGAAAGCCAACTTTCGTTCTTTATGGAAATCACTGACGGAAGTTTTCCTTCAGTATCTTCGAGAATAGAAAACGAGACCATTCGCTCAAACGGGTGTAACTCATCTCCAATAAGAATGCCTTGCTCGACAAGACGGAAGCGATGTAATGGAGGCTGTTTAGCCGCATGCAGTGCAAGGGAGGCGGCGGCGATGGCAATGAGGACGGCGAGCAAGAAACTGCCAAAGAGGATTGCCGCTACCGTGCCAGCGACAGCGACGATACCGAGCGCCCAATACCAGTCAGCGCTTTTCGGTTCATGATCATATTCTCTTCCTTCCCACTCAAAAAGAGCGTCGCGGGGCATATGAGGAATGATAGCAGAGAGTCACAAAATCACTTCATGCGATTTTGTGTACAAGCGGAGGGGGCGAGATTCGAACTCGCGGATCCTTGCGGATCGATGGTTTTCAAGACCATTGCACTAGACCACTATGCGACCCCTCCTTTCATTTTCGGGAATACAATCTCTAGCTTATCCTTTTTTGTAATCGGGGATAATGACTAGGTATGTGTAAGTACTTACGCCTTTGGTGATGAACCTTCCGCGGGCGTAGTATGCGACTGATGAGTGTTGGAGGAATTTGGACGAAACCAAACAAGATAAATGATTTCAAGAATACCGAGGGTATTGATGACGAGGAGAGCGACGAACCACTTCTTTTGTCCGTTACGAGCAGCGTGCCAGAGCGTGTAGCCTTTAATCAGAATCGTCCAAATTGCCGCAAGCAGAAGGAACGGTAGCAGTCCTAGGAAAAATGTGGGTGCAAAGGAAGAAGAGTAGTAAAACGGCGAGAAGCCGTGCATATACGGGTAGTAGAATTGCGGAAAATCGTGCATATACGTGTACATGGGGAACGTTATACCATAAACTCATTACATGCGATATCTCGGCGTTGATTATGGAAGTAAAAAAATAGGCCTTGCGCTCTCGGATGAGAGTGGGGCAATGGGATTTCCGCATTCTATTGTTTCGAACACCCCGAGAGTTATTGATGAGATTTGCGTGCTTATCGCAAAAGAAAATGTGGGTGGAGTGGTTGTGGGGGAATCAAGGAATTTAAAAGGAGGAGAGAATCCGATTGCGGAAGACGCCCGCACGTTCGGTAATCTGATTACCGAACGTGCGGGCGTCCCTGTGTTTTTTGAATCAGAAGTTTTTACGAGCGCTGAAGCCCGGCGAGCTCCCGCAAAAGAAATGAAATCTCGATCACCAAAACAATATCCTGCAGTAGACGCTTCCGCTGCCGCACTTATTCTTACGAGCTATCTCTCACGTACCGATCATGGATAAACCACGCATCACCATTGAAGAATTTAGCAAAATAGAAGTGAAAATCGGTACGGTCCGTTCTGCCGAGCGCGTACTTGAGACCGACAAGCTTCTTCGACTCGCTGTTGATTTTAATGAAGAAACCGGTCCTCGCCAGATTGTTTCCGGTATTGCCGCTTACGTTCCTGATCCGAGCACGCTCGTCGGACGACAGCTCGCGTTTGTTACCAACCTCGAACCACGCACTATACGAGGACTTGAAAGTAACGGCATGCTTTTTGCAGTTGGTGAAGGAGAAACATTTGCATTTCTTACGTCAGACAGAGATGTTTCGCCCGGTACGAGTGCACACTAGTATAAAAAAGAGCTCCGCTGTCGCGGTATACCCCGTAAGATAACTGTTCCAAACAGTGAACAACTCGCTCAGTGTGAATTATCTCACAGGGTATACTTCGCGTATGTCATATGTCTTCAGTGGACGATTGCGCGCAGCTTTTGCGCCACCGCGCTATCTTTCGCTTCCGCTTTCCGGCATTGATCTTTCTTCAAGCGGCGTAAAGGCTGTGCGTTTAGCGGAAGGAGCTCATGGTCTTACGCTTGCAAAATATTCTGAAATTCTTTTACCTGCTGGAGCGTACGCTGATGGAGAAATTGTTGACCATGAAGCAATCATTAAGGCTGTCGCTACTGCTGCCTTTGGGGCGGGCACATCTTCCGTGAATGCCACATTGTCGGAGTCCAAGGCGTATCTTTTTGAAACGGTGGCTCCAGGGACAAAAAAAAGTGAATGGCGCACAGCGGTTGAGCAACATCTTGATGAATTAATACCGTTACCACCAGTCGAGGCAGCGTTCGATATCGTTGAAGTCGGAAAAGGGGTAAATGGAGATACTCTTCTGGCGGGCATAGGATATGCACGCCGTATTGTCGACGATACTCTTTCAGTGTTTGATCAGGCAAATATAAAAGTGCGGGCGCTTGAAGGAGAAACGTTTGCCATGGCTCGAGCACTCCTCCCTAAAGGTGACACATCTACCACGCTTATTATCGATGTAGGAAAGACAACGACCAAAATAGCTATCGTTGTAGGCCGCATACCGAGGTTTGCCACCACGATTAATATCGGCGGCCACACGCTGACGCTTGCGGTTCAAAAATATTTTGGAGTTACCGAGGCCGAGGCTCGTGTAGTGAAAGCCGAACGCGGCATTGTGCCTTCAGCAGGGAATGATGAATATCTCGCCGCAATGCTTTCAACAGTCTCTGCCATTCGCGACGAAATTTCGCGGCGTCTCGACTACTGGCAGGAAAAAGAGACGCTCAAAGGCGTGCACGAAAAAGTTTCGCACGCGATTCTTGCTGGCGGCAACGCTTCAATTCGGGGCTTCTCGGAATATCTCGAAGGAGCCTTACGCATTCCGGTTACGACTGGGGACGTATTCACTAATTTTGCGTCTCGGGATACATGGATTCCGCAACTTGATTATACCGAGTCACTTGCCTATGCGACGGCGATCGGGTTGGCACTGCGCGACCATCGATAACATGCACAGCGAACTCACCAACCTTCTTCCGTTTGAACGACAGCGAATACTGGCCCGTGATTATTACGTGCGTCTTGGAGTTGTTGTTGTTGTTTTTATGATCGGTATTACCTTCGCTGCAGGAGTACTACTCGTTCCGACCTACGTGTTTCTCATAGGAAGCTCAAATGCGAAGGAAATGCGACTCGCAAATCTTAAATCAACACTCGCTTCTGGGGATGAAGCAGCACTTTCAAATCGCCTCACTGCGCTTTCGAGCGACATAACGACACTCACTACACTTTCAAATGCTCCTGCAGCAAGCGCCATCATGCGTACGTTGTTAAGCATTTCAAGACCGGGAATTAAAATCTCTAGTTTCGTGTATGCCGCCGCCGCTGAAGATGCTCCCGGCACTGTGGCTATCTCTGGAACGGCGGCAACACGTGATGCTCTCCGTAACTACCAACTCGCACTCCAAAGCACACCTTCAATCACATCAGCCGATCTTCCAATATCTGCTTTCGCGAAGGACTCCAGCATTCCATTCACAATTACCGTGACGCTTGCACCATGAAATCTCCCTATATAAAACTCATCATCGCACTCGCTTGTGGAGCAGCAGCTTTTATTGCGTACGGGCTATGGTATTCCTTTATCGTATCGAAAAGTGCTGTAGTCGCTGGTTTGGAAATCCAGGTAAACACCATTATTGATACTGCAAGCCGGGTTGCTGCCGCGAAGACGGCACTTTCTAAGATCACTGGGGATGAAACAACCGTTCAGAGCTACTTTGTTCCGCAGACAGGCGTGGTTGCATTTATTAATGATCTAGAATCACGCGGTCGTACACTAAGATCTGCAGTAAGTGTGGTGTCAGTATCCACAGGCGGTACATATACTCACCCAATACTCGTATTTGAACTAGGAATTAAAGGAGCATTTGATTCCGTCATGCGTACCGTTGGCGCAATTGAATATGCTCCGTACGCTCTTAAGGTTACCGGTCTTTCACTTGGACAGGAAGATAAGAATAGTTGGCATGCCGATATCAAACTTGAAGTCGGTTCGATTCCTTTGCCAACGACTGCACCAACACCATGAACATTCCGCACTTGACCAGCTCTCTTACAAATCGATTGCGTTCAGGAGCACGGCAAGATCCTGCGCGAGACTGGATCTTCACCCTCATTTTCTTTGGCATAGTGTTCATAGCAATTATCGTGTGGAATGCGTGGGCCTTTGATACGGTCTCTCGTGGGGGAACAATTGGTGTAGCGCCTAAAAATTCAACACCAGCATTCGACAGTTCATCAATTGATGCTGTGCACACCGTTTTTGAGAAACGAGCCGCGGAGGAAGCAAAGTTTGATACAGGGACATATCGTTTCACTGACCCTGCACAATAA
>JAHFMQ010000033.1 GCA_023267775.1 Candidatus Kaiserbacteria bacterium
CGAACCTTTCCAAAATTGGTTAAAAGTCGCACAGGGATTGGACAAAATCGCTTCTGATTCAGACCTTTTTGCTAAAAAGGTCTGTGCCAAAGAAATCTTTGGCTCGAACCTGCTTCTTGGTGAAAAAACTCTGCGCGCTTGCGCGCCGGATTCGGATTCATTTTTGGCGAATTCCCCTGCGTATTCAGGGCGAAATTCAGGCGGGAACCATTGGGACGCGCTTCGCGCGTCTCGGATTTTGGCTTCAAAAAAACCTTTGAGTTTGTTGTTGGTGTGTTTATTGTACCAAGTTAGAACCTATTTCCAAAATCAGTGAGATACTAGCGTCCCCCGCGCGCTACGCGCCTCTGTGCGAAGCACAGAGCTTCTGCAAAGCAGAAGTGCGGGGAACGCATACGCACTCCGCTCCACCTCGCGGACTCGGTGGCAACCCCGAAAGAAAAACACTCCTTGCATTTCTGATTTGGCGGGGGTGGATTTTTTCTGAAAAAGGAAAGGGTGTTTTTCTTTCGGGGTTCTGCCCTCCAAGTATTCGGGCAGGCGGAGTGCAAATGCAATTCGGACTCGTTTTTGCGAAACTATTTTGCGGGAGGAAGGATTCGCAAAAACGAGACTGATTTTTTGAAACGGCGGGGTTTGGATTTCCGCCGCGCAGGAGGGTGCGGGAGGAATGCGCGGCGGATTTGGTTTTCGGCGGATGTTGGTCTTGAATGTAGTAATTAAACAAAACTTAAAATCCGAGATCCTCGTTTACGAGAATCATTCTAACCTTTCGTCCCATAATCGGATTTTCTCGCTTGAAAATAACGATCTTGGAAAGCATTGTGTGAATATTAAATTTCTCCATAATACTTTTGTCCTCACGAGGTAAGACATGGTCTTCCAGTCGCTTCATAGCGTCTACAAGAGTGGGAACTATTTTTTTGGTGCTAACAACGAATATAAGATTGGGAGAAGTGAAAACAATATGCGGCAATTGACTACCGGTATTTGATGCAATGATAAATTCGCCATTCTCCGCCAGTGCATGAATACTGCCGAGATAGTAGTCGGAAAGCGTAGCTTGCTTACGAAGCACCATTTGCTGTGCCCGATCCTTTTCTGCGATAATTCCTTCGTGCAGATTATTCCATTCGTGCTTTCCAGATTTGAGGTATTCAATAAAACCAATTTGATCAAGTGTTTTTGATGCGCCGTTCATAACCGAAGCACTTTTTGGGATAAGCTCCTTTATTTTCTCCAGAGCCTCCGTACGAGTTTCTACTACAATCGCTTCGACGCCGTTCGCTTTTAAGGCTTCCGCAGTCTTAGTGACGATTTCTTTTGTAGCCAATATATCGTAATTCATATTTTTAGTTATAGTATTAAAGTATTCTGTTAACTTGCACGCTTGCCGTGAAGGAGCATATCAACTGCGTGTTGCATTGATCCTGCTTGGGTAACTTCTCCAGCATTGACGAAAAATATTTCGTCCGCGTTTTCAATCGTATTAAGGCGATGCGCGATAATCACCAGCGTCGTTTCTTTAGGAAGTTTCTTCAAAATGTCCTCAAGTAGTTGCTCCGTAACCGTGTCGATGTTGGCGGTCGCTTCGTCGAGAATAATAAGCTCCGGACGGCGAAGCACCGCTCGAATGAACGCGATGAGCTGCTTTTGTCCTAGACTAAGCGCACTTCCAGTTGCGGTGACGGCCGTGTCGAGACGGTCATCAAATCGCGCTAGAAGTTTTTCAAGACCGTGATCGCTTATGACTTTTTCCAATTCCACATTGGTGAGGTTCAAATATTCTTCATTTCCATAGAGAATATTGTCGCGTACTGTGCCGCTAAAGAGGAACGGTTCTTGAAGAATAAATCCTATTTTTCTTGCTCGTTCCCCGTCCTCGTATGAGCGTATGTCCTTGCCGTCGAGCAACACTACTCCAGAGGTCGGGTCATAGAGACGAGCGATGAGCGAAGCTGTGGTTGTTTTGCCGCCTCCTGTCGGCCCAACGAGTGCATATGTCTTACCACGATCGAACGTAAAATTGACGGAATGCAAAACCTCTTTTCCTCCCGGGTATGAGAATGAAACATCTTTAAATTCCATTACATGGGCTGACGAGACAACCTTGGTTTCCGAGATTTTTGTAAGGTCTGAATCAAGCATAAGGATGGCATGAATACGATCCCAGCTTGCAAAGGCGGTCTGAAAGCTCGACCACACCGTTGCCATCTGTCGGAGTGGGTCGTACATTCTTCCCACGTAGGAGAGGAAACTGATTAAGAGGCCGAGCGTGAAGTGGCCGGTGGATATTAGCGTGATGCCATAGGCTATAACTATGAGCTGTGCAATGCCGGATGCAAGTCCATACGTTGGTGTGAGGGTATTGTTAGCGATTCCTGCGCCGATTGCAGATTTATAATTGATCTCGTTTACTTCTTTAAATTTCTCTTTGAAATAATCCCTGCGATCAAACGCAACGACTACTTTGAAATTATCTATACTCTCCGAAACTTCGGCACTCAAGCCTCCTATATTCTTAAGACTAAGGGCATTTTTGCGTTTGATCCAAGGTGATAGTATCTGCGTAAAGACTAGCAGAAAAATTGCGGGGATTATTGCAACCAGACCGATTTTCCAATTTACTACAAGCATGAAAATTGCCGCTCCTATGATGGTGATGATGTTGGCGAAGAACTGCACAAGGCTCTGTGAGAAAAATTGATTTAATTTATCGGTGTCATTGTTGATGCGCGAGATTAAGTCTCCGGCCTTGTTCTGATTAAAGAAAGCTACCGGCAAGCTCCCGAGCTTATTGAATACTGAATTACGAAGCGTAAACAAAACATTTTGGCCGACCCTGCCCATGAACAGTGTCTGAAAGTAGCTGGTAACGACAGCCGCAATGTAAATAGTGAAAATAATAGCGGAGTACACTAAGACCCCGTGATATTGGCCTTTCTGAATATAATCGTCGACAGCATGCCCGATAAGAATGGGCGCAAGGAGGTTTAGTCCCGATGTGGCAAAGGCCGCCACTGTGGCGACGATTATTCGCTCCTTTTGATCATTGAGAAGCGGGAGGAGTTTCTTGATTGAGCCCCAAAGGCTAGTCTTTTCCTCCGTTCCTACTGGTTTGTTTAGTGCGTAATTATTCATAGTGGCTTGTGCTTTTTTGAGAATCATAAATTTGGACGTACTCCGGAGAAGTAGTAAGAAGCTCTTTGTGTGTTCCGGACGCTATTACTTCGCCCTCCATAAGAAGAATTATTTTGTCGTAACCTTCGACCGCGGCAATCTTCTGTGTTACCGAGACGAGTGTTATGGCTGGATAATTTGCCATGAGGTTAGACAATATTTTCTGCTCCGTTTTGTTGTCCACTCGTGCCGTAAAGTCGTCGAGTAGGAGAATCTTCGGATCAAGCGCAAGTGCACGAGCCAACATAATTCGCTGTTTCTGACCTCCGGAGAGACTTGATCCGCGCTCGGAAATGACCGTGTCGAGCCCTTGTGGAAGTGTAGTAATAAAGTCGCCAAGTTCAGAGGTTTTTATTGCCTTTTCCAAGTCAGCTTCGCTTGCCACACCACCAAAGGCGATATTCTCTCGGAGTGTGAGATTGAAAATAACGCTATCCTGAAAAACGAAGCCGATCTGCTTGTGAAGCGCGGAAGTGTCGTATTCGGTAATTGGTTTTTTGTCGATCTTGATTACTCCACTGGTTGGAGATATGAGACGAGTAAGCAGGTGAAGTATTTGAGATTTTCCTGCCGCAGTCGGCCCGATGATTGCCGTTTTGGTGTGAGGCTCGATTTCAAACGATACATCCTTCAGAGCGTACTTCTCGACGTATTTAACATTTACTTTTTTAAATTCAATGCGCCCCTCAAGTTCTTTTTTGAGCGTGCCAGTCCCTGCATCTTCCTTGGCATCGAGCACTTCTCGGATACGATCGTATGATGCTTGGGCTTGCGAAATAGCGTTCCCCATGATGCCAACGACGAGTATCGGGAAAATAAGAAGACCAATATAACTGTTGAATGCCGCGAAGTCTCCAAGGCTCATGCTTCCGCCTATGACGAAATGTCCGCCGAGCATAAGAATCACCAACATGGCAAGGTTGGCGACAAATGTAATGACCGGAATAAGCGCCGCGAATATCCGAAGTATTTGAAGGCCGACATCCTTCGCTTGAGTATTCGCCTTTACGAATTTGTCGAACTCCGGACCTTGCGAGTTGAGCACTCTGATGAGCGCGGAGCCGAGCACGCTTTCATTGATTACTTTGTTTAGCCAGTCGATGACTTCTCGGCTCTTTTTCATCAAAACGCGCATCTTGCTAAATACGAAAAAGAAAAGGCCACCGATGATCGGGATAATGCCGAGGACGGCAAGCGCCAGTTGCCAATTGATTGTAAAAAGAATGGTTGTGGCACCGATGACTATGACGACCGAAGAAATTAGAGACGCAATCGCCTGGCCGATAAGCATCTTGATTGAATCAATATCGGAAGTCAGGTTCGTAAGAAGTCGTGCGGGCGTAACTTTCTCTACGAATTCGTAGCTTTGATTGCCGATTTTATCCGCAATCGAATTGCGAAGATCTTTTGCGACGCGTTCAGAGGTATACGTCTGCACGATGCTCTGGAGATAAGTAAGGATAAATACTCCGAGTGTTACAGCTCCGAATTCTACAAGAAGCGTTTGCATGACAAAAGTGCCGTGGACAAATGCGTCTATGCTATGCGATATGATCTTCGGCGTAATGAGACCTATACCGCTTGAAGCAACCGCAAGCGATGCAAGCCCGAGGATAGGCCAAAGGTATGGCTTAAGAAGCCCGACTATGCTGGATCCTTTTTTCTTTTGAATTGTTGTAGAAGTGGTTGCCATACTGGTTTTACTTATATATCAGTAATTTATTTTTTTGATCTATCCAAAAATTTTGATGTAATTTTTTTATGTAATTTTAGATACGTTCGAAGCTCACTATCAGTCAAAACATCAAAAAGTTTTTCCATTTTTTTTATGCGTTTTTCTCTCAAAATCGCAATTTGTTTTTTACCTTTTAACGAAAGTTCTAGCTGAACTAAGCGTCGATCTTTGGGATCATCCTGACGCACAACATAACCACTTTGAACAAGACCGTCTACGAGCTGGGTTACTCCACTTGAAGACATACCCAACATTCCTGATATATCTTTAATGCTTGCATTTTTGCAATTTTCAATGATACCCAAAACAAACCACTGGGAATGGGTAATGGGATTTTGATGTGTCGAATTAAAATCTTTGGGCTTTATTTTATGCCTCATGGCATGAAAGCTATTCAGAATATCCTCAATAAGTTGTTTTCTATTTGTCATATAATATTGTCGGTGAATTTATGTAATATACTTAATGTATAAGTAACTTAACAAATACTAATTATATTGTCAACATCCGCCGAAAACCAAATCCGCCGCGCATTCCTCCCGCACCCTCCTGCGCGGCGGAAATCCAAACCCCGCCGTTTCAAAAAATCAGTCTCGTTTTTGCGAATCCTTCCTCCCGCAAAATAGTTTCGCAAAAACGAGTCCGAATTGCATTTGCACTCCGCCTGCCCGAATACTTGGAGGGCAGAACCCCGAAAGAAAAACACCCTTTCCTTTTTCAGAAAAAATCCACCCCCGCCAAATCAGAAATGCAAGGAGTGTTTTTCTTTCGGGGTTGCCACCGAGTCCGCGAGGTGGAGCGGAGTGCGTATGCGTTCCCCGCACTTCTGCTTTGCAGAAGCTCTGTGCTTCGCACAGAGGCGCGTAGCGCGCGGGGGACGCTAGTATCTCACTGATTTTGGAAATAGGTTCTAACTTGGTACAATAAACACACAATGAGCAAGTCAGGCGGGCGGGGAACAATACCGTTCCTAATGGTTTGATGTCAGTTCAATTCTGGCCGGGGGCACCAGAGTAGTTAGAAGTCTAAAGTTCGCAGTTGAAAGGGGTTGCAAGTTCAAAGTGGAAAAGTAAAGAGAGGATGTGGTATACTTTCTCTAACTAACAACTTATCAACTTTAAACTCGTAACCATCCGTGACCCCCGAAGAACGACAACTCCTCATACAGACGCATCGCTTGACCGAAGAGAACAACAAACTCCTCCGCAAGATGCACCGCTCCGCCATCTGGGGACGCCTCTTTCATTTTCTCTACTGGGCCGTCATCATCGGCGTCTCGGTCGGTGCGTACTATTACCTTGAACCCTATATTAACCAACTCTCGCAGACCTACAACGGTATCAAGAGTGATGTCGGGACGGTACACAATACCGTCGGGCAGGTCGGCAATCTTCTCAAGAAGATCGGGCAGTAATTCTTGAACGGCGGGTCTAAATAAGGTAGGATACAATTCGCTGCCGAGATAGCTTCCGCCAGAGGCGGACAGGCAGTGGACTTTTTAGTATGTCGTCATTATTTTGTTCTGGAGAATCCAGAACAAAAAATGCCGAGATAGCTCAGTTAGTAGAGCGTCCGCCTGAAGAGCGGTAGGTCCCCAGTGCAAATCTGGGTCTCGGCACCGCATAAAGCAAAACCACCCCGATGTACATCGGGGTGGTTTTGTCTGTACTACTGGACTACCAAACGGCTAACTGGTGCGAACCTTCAGCTTCGTCTGGCGGCTCTTGTCCAGCTTCGGCAATTTGAGCGTGAGGAGGCCGTGGCGTTCTGACGCTTCGGAACCGTCCACATCAATCTCTTGCGGAAGGAGGATGGTGCGACTGAACGAACCCCAGTAGAGTTCTCGGTGGAAGTAGTCGCCCACATTTACCTCGCTTGCTTCCTGTCGCGAGCCGCGAATCGTTACCATATCGCGCGTGATGGAGATATCCAGTTCATCGGGGCGCACGCCCGCGACGATGGTCTTGATGACGATATCATCGGCCGTCTGATAGACATCAACGGTCAACTCGCCTTCCTCCTGTGGCGTTTCGTCGTTACCAAGAGCAACGGGCTTTTTTCCGTTTTGTTTGACGGGGAGCCGTCGTCCCGCCTCAAGGGGCGCGCTTACCTCCTCGCGCTCACGCGGGTTCACGGCACCCGTCAGCCGTTCAAAAAAAGAGCGTTTGTCTTTACTCATCTTCGTAGTTGTTTAACTTTTTCAAAGGCAACGAATAGTAAGATGATTCCAACCCAGACGAACGAGAAGATGGTGAGTGTGAACGACCCGTCTCCGTTCCCCTTAAGTATATACAGATTGAAAAGTGTGTGCAAGATGATAGCAGTGCATAACCCAATAATCCGCTCAATCTTCTTGACGGCGCCGCGACGATAGAAGCCGATGGCGAGGAAGAAGCCGATGGCGCCGGAACTGGTGATATGGAGAAGCGAAGAGCCGATGAAACGAAGTAGTCCCAGATCAAGCCCCGCGAGGAATCCTCCTTGGGAGATGGCGCCCGAGATGAAGAGTACATTCTCCATCGCGGCGAAGCCAAGCGCGACGGTAATCAGGTAGATGAGCGAGTCAATCGGCTCGTCATTCTCTCGGTTGCGCAGTGCCGCGAAGTGCGCACCGGCATATTTGAGTGTCTCTTCAACGACCGCCCAGCCGATGATGACCAGCGTCATATTCGCTATCGCTCCCTTGAGGTACTGCTCCAGAGGTAATGCCAGAAAGACCGCAACCATACCCGCGCCAAACGAGAGCATAATAAGAGAACGCGGTTCGGGGTGCAGTCGGTCCTCCTTCAGCCAAAACCACAGCCACAGAAGCGCGGGGAGGACTCCGCCGAGAAGCGAGAAGAATAAAATAGCAGAACTCATTGGCTAATCAACAGGCCAGGCCTGCACTATAAGCATACCGCTCTTTTCGCTCGGGCGCTTCCACAACTGCCAGATCTCCTCGGTCACGAAGGGAATGAAGGGGTGGAGCAGTATGAGCGCCTTCTCCAAAAGGTAGTTGAGGGTCCGTCCGCATCCCGCCTTCTTCTTGCTCTCTTCAATAATCTCGTCGGCAAAACGGTGCCAGACATACGCATATATCTTTTCTGCAGCAAGGTAGAATCGGTATGCCTCCATATCGTTCGTGAGGTCGCGGGCGAGGGAGTCGCACTCTTTTTTGAGTGCGGCGTCCACTTCTCCCGCCTCTTCTTGCGAGAGCACGAACCGCGCGATATTCCAAAGTTTGTTGGCGAAGTTTTTGTATCCGCGAATCTTGTCTTCCGAGATATTGGTGTCGGTTCCCGGTGTGTTGCCGACGATAAGCGCCATGCGGCCCGCATCGGTGCCGAACTTCTTCGCTACATCAATCGGGTCAATGCCGTTGCCGAGCGACTTGGACATCTTGCGACCCTTAGCATCACGCACCGTTCCATGCAGATAGACGGTGCGGAAGGGGACCTCTCCGAGCGCATACTCCGACATAAGGATCATCCGAGCCACCCAGAAGAAGAGGATCTCATATCCGGTCTCAAGCACATCGGTTGGATGATACAGCTTCAAATCCTTGTCGGAGGAGGGCCAGCCGAGCGTAGAGAATGTCCAGAGGCCCGCTGAGAACCAGGTGTCCAAAGTATCGGGGTCCTGTTCCCATCCGGTTTCTTTAGGTGCTTCAATACCGACATAGGTTTCTTTTTCCTTATACCAGACCGGAATCCGATGCCCATACCAAATCTGGCGCGAGATGCACCAGTCGCGCAGAGTATCAATCCAATGAAAGTAGGTCTTATTAAAATAGTCGGGAAGTATCTGTATCTCGCCTTTTTCCACCGGCTCGCGCATCAGTTCTTTGAGCGTCTTGCCTCCACGCTCGGCGACCGGTTTGTTCACATTGATAAACCATTGAAGTTTTGGAAGTGGCTCAACGGTGCCTCCTGTGCGCTCCGCCGTCGCGATGTTTTGGATGATTTCTTCCTCTTTTTCAAGCAGTCCATTTCTTTGGAGCCATTCCACCACGGCCGTGCGCGCCTCCGCAACCTTCATTCCCGCCTGTGGACCCGCCGCCTCGGTCATCTTTGCGAATTCGTTGATGATGACCAGCTCTTTATTTAAATCGTGGCGTCCCGCAATCTCCCAATCGGTCTGGCTATGTGTTGGAGTAAGCCCTACGGCACCGGTACCAAAAGCAGGGTCAACCTCTTTGTCGCCCACTACTTTGATTGAGAGAGGTACACCGGCGAAGTCCGCTATCTCAAATGTCTTTCCGATATATTTTTTGTACCGCG
>JAHFMQ010000057.1 GCA_023267775.1 Candidatus Kaiserbacteria bacterium
GTCTGCTGAATAAAAATAAAAAGTTCCATGTACTTTTATACATAGTACACTTCCAAGGATAAGGTGGGATTATTTTTAAACTAAACCGTGGATATCATAGATCTTTGAACTCTCTCTTGCCATTCAAAAACCGGCTCACGCCGGTTTTCTCATGTGCCCAGGAGAGGACTTGAACCTCCACGCCTTGCGGCATAAGAACCTCAATCTTACGCGTTTACCAATTACGCCACCTGGGCATTATCTTGCCAACATCTTATCTTTATTCAGCAGACAAAGACTCACCCACTATACGTAATGTGCGTTCTATTTTCAATCTCTTGCGGCGTAAACAGATACATTGCTTCTTTTCATACATCTTCCTCATCACTACTAATGCTTCTTTTTTCGCATATCTCAACTGACATAAGTTTCTTCCTTTCGAGCTTGAAATATGACCATCGGTTCTCGAAAGCTTCTTTATATTCTCTCGAAGCCAATCGATGAATGGTGGGCTGGCCGATACGAAAGTGAGATAGAACATGAAACTTGAGCGCCACCTTTTATCCCAATATGAATACGTACTTCCATCGCCATCAAATACGCCGCGCAGAAAATCGAAGAAGAACTCTTGTGGGATCTGTAGAGGTCCGATGGTTTTTGATTTTGCTGGTGTGAGACCAATACCTTGCAAAAACTTGTAAAACAATACATCCCCTATCTGTACACGACTCGCTGTCTTTCCGTCGGATCCCTTATATGCGCGTATGCTTGACCGTATCCGAAGACAGTGTAAGAAATTTTTTAACTGATCTTTATCAACGGATGTAAGAACAATATGTCTCCCATCTTTTGAAAGAGACCCGTCACTAGCAATAAGCCCTAACGCATAGGCAAAATTAGACGACCACCCTAATCGTACTTTACCCTTTGGCTTTGAACCGCGTTTCCCCACTCCTCAAGTATATAGCGTCTACCAATAAAATACTTAAGACGAAGTCGCGGAGTGTTGATAATTAGAAATTATGCGGCAACCTCTTCCTTCTTCTCCTCTACAGGAGTAGCGACTGTCTCCTCACTCTCAAGATTCATCATGCGTGCATTACGCAACTGGCGGCGCACAGCTTTCGTCGCTTTTTCGCGTATGAAGTAGAGCTTCGCGCGACGAACTTTGGAACGCTTCACGATTTCAATAGAATCGATCGCAGGTGTATAGAGCGGAAACGTCTTTTCAACGCCAATACCCGAGAGTACTGCACGGACGGTGAACATCGCCCCCGCTTCAGTGCCGTGTTTTGTTGAAAGGACGAGACCTTCAAAAGTCTGTTTACGGACGTTTTTCGTGGTCTTCTCTTTTTTATCAGTACCACGACCTTTTTTGAGTTCAACAATGTTCTGTACGACGCGTACCGTATCACCCGAGCGAATGCCGAGCTTCGCGCGTCCTTCCACGTTTACGGGAGATATAACCTTTTGCATGTGACGAGCACTGTAGCACGGCCAGCACTAAACGCAAAATTTGCGTTTAGTGCTGGCCACGCAATTTATACGGGAGCAAATTTTTCCGACATTCCTGGAAAATATGAAAATGCGGGCGCAAGATCGTTTGGGATGTGCGCGGTAATAACAGTTATTTCACCCGATGGAAGCGGAAGATGCACCTCGTACGCATGGAGACCAAGACGGTTGATGCCTAATGCGGCCGGATGGTTTGGTGAGTAAAGAGAATCACCGACAATTGGATGATGAATCGCTTTTAAATGAACGCGGATTTGATGGGTTCGGCCGGTTTCTGGATTCATTTTCATGAGCGAGTATCCTTCGGTTTCTGCGATCACTTCGTACTGCGTATGCGCTTCACGCAGCTGTCCTTTAGCTTTTGGTTGTGCGCTTCGCAGACGAAAATCGCTCCGTGAACGGCCAATGCTGAAATCGATACTTCCTTTTTTCTTTTTGGGAACGCCGTACACGAACGCCAGATACTCTTTCTTCACTTCCCTGTCGTGAAATGCTTTTCGTAAGAATGCATAGGCCGCAGAATTTTTCGCAAATACAAGTACACCTGAGGTATCGCGATCGAGTCGATGCACATAGCCAATCGGACATTCCGGTGTTGCTGCGGCATTTTCTTTTTTATAGGTTTCTTTGAACCAGTCTTCAGCGGTTTCTTCTTTCGTGCGCCCATCAGAATGCGTGATAAGTCCTGCGGGTTTTGCTACCGCAACGACATCCTTGTCTTCGTAGAGAATGGGGAGTTCCATGAATCTACCCTACCACTTATGTCTATTATTTTCCCCGACGCCGTTCGCGGGTGCCAAACTCTGCGAGAATAGAATCAAATTCTTCTTTCGTAAATGCAGGCCACTTCGTATCGGTAAAAAAAAGTTCACTGTAGACCGACTGCCATGTCAGGAAATTTGAAAGACGCTTTTCGCCGCCCGTGCGAATAATAAGATCGGGTTCAGGAATATCAGAGGTCCATAACACTCTGTTCAATTCATCTTCCCGTACATCTTTCTTCCCTTCGTTGAGCAATTTATTCACCGCGGAAAGTATTTCAGCGCGGCCACCGTAAGAAATAGCGAGTACGAGTGTTTTCTTCGCATCGGGACGAGCAGTCTCTTCCTCAACTTTTTTAATAGATGCACGAAGCTTCTCTGATAAATACGTGAGGTCCCCTATAAATCGAACGCGCACGTTTTCTTTTGAGAGTTCAGCGAGCTCACGCATGAGTGCGCCTTCAAACAAGTTCATGAGGTATCCAACTTCCTCCTTGGAACGATTCCAGTTTTCTGTCGAGAACGCATACAAAATGACGGTCTCGACGCCCTGGGAGAAAGCGTGGCGGATAATTTCCTTCACTTTTGTAAGGCCGGCCGCATGGCCTCCTACGCCAGGCAACCCCTGCTCCTTCGCCCATCGGCGGTTACCATCCATGATGACGCCGATACAATTTATCTTTGGTACTTCCTTGTCCATGTTTAATTGAACCAACAGATAATTACTTTTAGTTTCAAGTGCACCCTGAGGGGCTCGAACCCCCGACCTTCGCAGTGTAAATGCGCTGCTCTACCAACTGAGCTAAGGGTGCAGTGTTTGTAGGATACACTTTTTATCATACATACGCACAACTGAAGTACCCGAAGTGTGTGCTGTTATGTATTATCGCAAAGGTCTCCCTTGTTTACGACGCAAGCATTTGAAGATTGTAAAATCTATGCGCATAATCCAATCAAGCCGTGGTGGTGAAACTGGTAGACACGCTAGCTTCAGGAGCTAGTTCCCGTAAGGGATTGGGAGTTCAAATCTCCCCCGCGGCACCGGAGATTACAAATGAGAAGGAAGTCATGTGCCCTCGCGAGGAATCGAACCTCGAATTGCGGCTTAGAAGTCCGCAGTTATATCCATTTAACTACGAGGGCGAAATGAGAAAACAAGAATGCGTCCTCGGATTTTTGTTCTCCGAACGAGCCCTTGTATCAAATCCGAGAAGATACAAGGGCGAGATAAGAGCACTCCTCTACCCTAGCGTATCAAAGCATTCCTACCAAATTTATTGTGCAGGGTCAGTGAAACGATATGTCCCTGTATCAAACTTTGCTTCCTCCGCGGCTCGTTTCTCAAAAACGGTGTGCACAGCATCAATTGATGAACTGTCGAATGCTGGTGTTGAA
>JAHFMQ010000034.1 GCA_023267775.1 Candidatus Kaiserbacteria bacterium
ACTCTGTATGTTCGCCACCCCTTCGAGATCAAAACATAATATATCTCATTCTCGGGGAACGCCCTCAGAGCTTTCAGAAAGTAGTGGCCGATTCCAACTCCGATACCACCACTGTTTCTGAATCCTTCAAGGACAGTTGTGTCACCCGAGAAAACAGCTTTAACGTTTCTTCCTGGAATCGAGAGGTTCAACACGACGAGTGTTGAAAATCCGACGATCTCTCCATCATCGTGTTCCTTTCGCAGAAGTACAACAGCGTCCTTTTCTTCGAGATCCCGGGTAAAATCATAATGATTCACTCCAAGAAACTCGACCGAAAGGAGTCCCATCATTGTTGCCCGTTCCGATACAGTTAGGTCGGCAATTCGCTTTGTTTGGCTCGATATTTTCGACATATTTTCTCCTTGTTGAGGTTTTCAAAGACCAGAATTCTGGCGTGAATCTTACCACAAAAATCGCCCCATGTGAA
This sequence comes from Candidatus Kaiserbacteria bacterium, assembly GCA_023267775.1. Lineage (GTDB taxonomy): Bacteria > Patescibacteriota > Minisyncoccia > Phycocordibacterales > Phycocordibacteraceae > C7867-001. Next base: position 470 of record JAHFMQ010000034.1, read on the forward strand.
GATTTGCATAAAAAAGAACCTTGCTGCATTTTGGTGCGAACAAGGTTCTGGTTACAACGTAGCAACTTCAAGATGCAGAGTTCTTTGGCTTGTGGGCAGCTTCACTTTCTCATCTTGCCAATGGACGAGATAGACTTTGCTTTTCAGTTCTCGCACCGCCAGACGACGAGCGACAGCGCCAAGCTTGCTTTCCTCGGACAGACCGATAAGAAGATAATCGTAGCCGCGACCCGACCAATCTGCACAGGCTTTCTCGGCAAGCGAACCGAAGACTTCAGGATTGTCATCTTTGGAGCTTACGAAGCAAGCATACACGGACCGGATGTTTGACCCAACTTGCGGCAATAAGGGACGACCTCTCATTATGGCGAAGCCATTGTAGAAAGGTCTGACAACTTTCATTCCTACAGAGTAGCCAGTAACGACCGTCTGCTTGAACGATTGCTGATCCCATACTGCCAATGTTCCGATTACTTCGTGCCTGTTTTTACAGACATAAAGATTTTCGGTGGAGAACGCTGGCAACAGATCGCTGTCCGTCATTTCCTCAACGGCATAGACCGGTGAGAATTGGTGACGACCGTTCCATTGCTGGAAACATTTGTGAACTTGCGACAACTCTCCGTTACAGCGAACGACTTCCATCCGAGAGACCATTGAACGCTTCTTTCGAAGCGGTATCAGATAGGTAGCAAACAATCCTACCGGAACATACCTTGGCATGCCCGCTCTCCCGCTTTCGAGGATTTGACGAGCCGCAAGATTTTCATCCAGTATAGTCGTGAAGTAATACGACACTTCTCCGTCACTGTGAAGGTCACGGAGATACCGATACCCGCGAACAAGCGCCGTGCCGCCACGAGCTTCCGACAAGAGCCTTAGACTACCCAGATAGCCGACGGCTTTTGGTTCACCGTCAACATAGACCTTTCGAATGGATCTGTCGCCGACCCCGACAATCTTGCCCGTCTCCTGATCTTCACAGATCAGTGTTTGCTGCTTAATGCTTCCTAGGCGCTCCGCCGTGAAAAACGATGGCTCTCTTACGAAAGCAATCGAGATATTGCCTGACATAGAGGTCTGGCGGATGACGGCACGCAATGCACCGTCATCCGCCTCGCCAGCCAACCGGAATTTGAATCGAGTGCTCATGAGAGAACACCTCCTTCGTGAGTGATCGGCACGAGTTTCGGTTGTGTCATTGGCTCCGGCTCATAGATCGGCTTAGGACGTTCTGACTTGTCGCCGAGAGGCAGTCTGTCTTTCTGACGGATCTCCTTCCGAAGAAGGAGATTGAGCCCGAAGAAACCGCCCGCCTTCGAAACCGTTCCGCAATTACCGCTTACATTCCCGGCTCGTTTTATGATGCCCGGATAACTATAGAACTTCTTTCGCGCCGTGATACAGTGTTCATGAAGCTCCTTAGCAGTCATGTTCCGAGGATTGAATGGCACATCTCCGAACCTGAAGTCCGGTGACAACCACCATGCCTCGTCAGTCAACCTTCCATCCTTTCGGAACTGCTCGTAGAGCGGAGTCCCTGGGAACGGAATGAGCGGATTGAACGCGCCGATAAACAGACCGAACTCGATCGCCATTTCCGCCGTTCTCATGACATCTTCGTGCGATTCCGTATCATATCCGAAGATGAACGTGCCGTAGAGTGCAATACCGTAACTGTGCAGTTTCTTGATGAGCTGTTTGTAATTGCCCATCTTGGAGTTGAATTCCTTACCCATGAGCTTGAGCGTGTCCGCTCGCAATGATTCGAAGCCGATAAGCACTCCGAGGCAGCCGCTTTCGGCCATAGCCTCAAGCAACTCCTCGTCTTTCGCCATCATGAGCGAACCTTGCCCAATCCACTTAACCTTAAGTGGGGTGATCGCGCGACAGAGTTCCTTCGCATGCTTCGGGTTACCGACAAAGTTGTCTTCAACAAAGAAGGCAGTCTTATGCCGGATTGTACCGAGATCTGCGACGACACTGTCGATTAACCTAGGGTGATAATGGGATGAAGTCACTGCTGCGATTGAACAGAAGTTACAGCAGAATGGACATCCTCGGCCAGTCTCCACATTGCTCATGGGAAAATACTGCCTGTTCCCGAAGATTTCTCTCTGGGGTTGGATGTATCTGTACGGCTCGATCTTATTCTGCACATAACGGTGCTTGAGCTGTCCGTTTTCAGCGTCCCTGATTACTTGTTCCCACAGGGGTTCGGCGTAGCCGACAAGTATACTGTCCGCGAAGCGTTGAGCTTCATCCGGAAGCAGCATCACATGATAACCGCCGAGAATAATTTTCACTCCTCTCTTGCGATATTCCGCGCAAACCTCGTATGCCCGTTTGGCGGTGTATGTTTCAATGGTCACTGCTACGAGATCGGTCGGTTGGTCAAAATCAATCGACTCCATCCGCTCATCAAAGTATGCCAGCTCGACACCGGCAGGCGTGAGACCCGCCAGTGTCGCGATGGTTAGGGGCTCCATCTGCCATGTGCGCACATACTCCTTGCCACTTTTACGCCCGACATGAGGCGTAATGAATGTTACTTTCATTGTAGGCCTCCTCTCAGACGCTAAGGGTTATTGGTTGGTGCGCCACGGAGAATTCAGGAGCACTGAACCACATCTTGTCCTCGCATGGAATCGGCATGTAGGCCGGATACCTTTTTGCATAGACGTTGTATCCGAGGTTAGTGCCGATCGAGGTGGCGAAGATAAGCGGATTCAGTGATGCAGCAGAAGTTAGGATTCGTCGAACGATCGACGTCACCTTGTAGGCTTCCTTCCATGTGTTCATCGTGCCTTCGTAAAGGCGTTCGGGAGTCATTCCTTGGGGACGGAAGACGACATGTTGGCCATCATACCATTCCCAATTCTTACTCACGAGACGATTCTGCTGATCGAACATCCGATAGAGCGGCGTCTTCGGAAACGGCGTTGCGATCGCAAAGCGTGGCAAATCAATGCTCGCTTTGAAAACGAATTCCAACGTCTCATCGAACGCGCCCTCATTATCACCATCGACACCGAAAACAAAGCATCCATTCACGGCGATGCCGTGATCATGAAGCATCTTGATTCGCCACAGGTTGTCGTCAGGCTTTTGCCACGATTTCCCTATAGTTTTTAAAGTCTTCGGATTCTGCGATTCAAGACCGATCAAAAGGCCTCGGCAACCGCTTCTCTCGAGTTTTTTCATCAGCTTCAGATTATCGGTAATGTTGAGTGTCGCGAGCCCGCCCCAGTATTTACGGAGCGGAGCGAACGCGTCAGCCAACCTGCCGAAATATTCCTGATCTGACGAAGGAGAAAGATCGATGAGAATAAATGTCTTACCGGAAAATTCTGCAACTTCCCGTGCGACATCTTCCGGATCACGCTGGTATTGTCTCGGCCATGCCGTTGGCACGACACAAAACATGCAGCGATAGATACAACCCCTCGTCGCTTGAACGACATTCATGGTCGTATACTTTTCCGAACGAAGCAGTTCCCGTTTTGGACGAGGATAGCCGTCGAGCGTCATTGGCTGTTGATCATAGCGTTTCTTGAGCGGCCGTTTGGCAGCGAAATCACGCAAGAGTTTAGGCCAGGATTCTTCGGCATATCCGACGATAATTGTCGCCGCATGTTGCTCTGCCTCTTCTGGGCAGAGTGTGATGTGGACTCCTCCGAGAACAACGGCGATGCCGCGTTCCTGAAGGATTTTGCTGTACCGGTATGCCTTGGGGGCGTTGCCAGTGATAACTGTAATACCGACGATGTCGGCATTGATAGTCTGCGGGTCGAAATCTTCGGCCCACTCATCAATGCATCTTACGGATGCACCGAGTTCTGCTGGGACGAGTCCGGCAAGCGTCGTCAGAGTAAGCGGAGCGTACCGCAAACGCTGATCGAGCGCGCCGTCTTTCCCATAGCGACTCGATTGAGGCATGAGCAATACGATGTTCATTTTTTGATATCCTTTCTTGAGTTGTAGTTGTAAAAGAGCTAATTGTTCTAGTGATAGCTTACTAAAAAGCATGCCATTTTACAATGCATGCATGCATGTAATCTCTAAGCTAACAGTCGTTATCTCCCATAAAAACTGTTAGCGAGATTCGTGTGGATAGCCCATATATCGGTTAGCGTGGCGCCATATGAACATGACGACCAAGCAGGACCTATTTCAAGAACACCTCCCCACCTGGCGAAAAGCACGGAACAACCGAAAGAAGCGGGAAGGTCGCACGGACGCCGTACCGCAGGATGCTCGAGCATTCGGCGGTCGATGATGCGGTCAAGGAGAAGCTGCGGACTGAACACGCGAGGCTCAATCCGCTTGTGCTCAAGCGCGAGATGGACAGATTATTAACGCTCGTTCACAATCAACAAACGCGCTACGATCATCGATTGTGCGGCTACGCGTTTCGCTAACCGTTTATTATGGGCTAGAGCGACAGTACCTATTCTATTAACGTGAGTTAAAATTTTTAGAAAGAGGCAACATCGAATAAAAGACAGCAGACTGATTAAAGTCTGCTGTCAGTTTTTAAGCCCCTATTGTAGAAGATGGGTCAAACTCCGATCATAACCAAGATTCGTTTCGCCTTTGAGGCGAATTTCTTTCCTAGTCATGGCGTTGATCCCAAGATGGCGTACCATTTTTGTCAAATTGTTGTCGACCAACTCTGACTTCCATGCACGCCTAAGAATGTTCCCGTAGCTATAGAAGGTTGCCTTTGCGGCTTCGCAAACGGTGGCCATCTCTTTGGGATCCATTCGTGCTGGTCTAAAAACGAAATCGCCGTAGCGATATTCGTAGTCAAGCCACCATCGTTCATTCAGCATCCGTCCTTCTTCTCGGAGTCGTTTGTACAACGGCGTACCGGGAATTGGGGTTAACGGATAGAAATTGGCGATCAACAGCTTCTGGTCGATCGCGAAGTCAACTAATTCCTCAACGGATGCAGCGGTATCGTGGTCGTAACCAACTATGAAGGAACCGTAAATTCCCATACCTCGCTCATGAAACCTGTGGATCGCCTCCTTAAAAGAAATACAGGTGTTGAACTTTTTATTCATGAGCATCAGATTGGCCGAATTTAACGATTCAAACCCAATCAGGAACCCAAGACATCCGCTTTCAGCGATTTCGTCTAATAACGATTCATTCCGTGCGATGGTGATGCTCGTTTGCGAAACCCATTTCACTCCTAGGGGAGTAATCGCCCGACAGAAATCACGCAATGCTTGGGGGCGTGCTCCCAGATTATCATCTACGACCACAAGCAGTTTTTGCTCTGCCGCTTTGATCTCCGCCACGAGGCCGTCCAGTGATCGTGTTGTGTACTGACCGTCAAAGTAGACGGGAATATCACAAAAATCGCACCGAAATGGACATCCTCTGCCAAACTCGATGAGATGTATGGGAAAATACTTCTTACCAGAAAAGATACTTCGGTTGACTCGTGTTTCGGGAAATGTCGCTCTGTTGTCGTCCCGATAGAACTTCTGAAGCTTCCCTTTTCGGAAATCAGACAAGATGAGCGGCCACAGTCGTTCCGCCGGTCCACTGACTACCACATCAGCATATTTCGCTACTTCCCCCGGCAAAAGAGTTGCGTGGACTCCTCCGAGTATCGTAGGAACGCCGCGCTTTTTGTAGTGTCCTGCGATCTCGTAACCTCTTAATGCGGTCAGGGTCTCAATACTGATCGCAACTAAGTCGGTTGAATCGTCGTAATCAATTGATTCTATTCTGTCGTCATAGAATTCTAGATCAACGTCGGTCGGCGTGATTCCCGCCAGGACTCCAATGGCTAAGGGTTCCAATGCCCAAGGGCGTTCTAATTTACTATCACGAATTCTTCCGATCGTCGGCTGTATGAACGTTACTTTCATGATGTGCCCTCCCTTGAGTTGTAGAAGAACAAGGTTCTACGAGGAAAAATAACATAAACAGGCAATTTCACAATTCAGACATAAAATTGTAAAATTGTATAAAATGACTGCAAAATTGTTTCTCATACTAATAATTACGACTCAGGTAACATTTATTGCCCTGGATTTTGCAAATGCTTATTTTGAGAAAAAAGAAACTAAAGCAGAAATGAAGTCATTAAAACCATCTTCGCTCTTTTTCTTGACCGGAGTGATCATAGTCTACGCCCTTATTCAATTCGGAGGATTAGCTCTCATACCCAAAACTGAAGTCCTAATTCAATGGTTCAAGGAAATTATTCCATCTATCCAAATATTTAATTTTGAAAATACACTATCCTTACTTGGGTGGTTGTTATTAGGAGTTTTTACTTTCTACATATCAGGTTTCTGGGACTATATTATCCATAGATTTTTGAGTCACAGCAGAACTCTTTTTTTTACCCATGAGTATCATCATCTGCCAAATAGATTATTTCTGGCACTGCCGGGTTTGAGTGTTCGGCCGTTTGTTGTAATAGCAGTACTACCAGCAACACTCGGCACCATTTTTAGTATTATTGCTATCTTGAAAATATTCAGCCTCGAAAATGTCTCACTTATGCCTATGGTATATATCATCATCTTCATTCAATCCATTATATTGGCAATCACACACTCGGAATTTTTTATGAGCCAGTGGTGGATGTATCGATGGTTCAAATTTTTGGCAATCACATCGCCGCAGGAACATGAGATGCACCACACTGTGGACTTGAGAGGAAATTATGGAAATTTCACGATGCTTTATGACAAATTGTTTGGCACTTATATTGATCCGGCAAACCCCGAAAATCAAAACCACGATCTTGGTCTTTCCTACGATCAGGATTTTTTAGGAGCACTAACTGCCAGTAGGCTGAAATTCTCAAGTAAAATCCGTCAGAAATATCAAATTGGAAAATTCTGTAATTTGGATGAGGATTAAACACCAGAATTATACACAGCCTTTTGGTTTCCTCCTTTTTTAAGAAGGTGGTATAATCGTGCTATGCAAACCAATACTCGTTTGAACATATTTCGGTTTTTGGCGGGCTTTGTTTCTGTGTATCATTTTGGCCTGGCACTTATTGGAATTTTTGGCAGTGCAGATTTTATCGCTACGGTAGTAAATAGAGTTTATGGAGTCACACCAGCAATAGATGCGCAGTTTCTTTATTTAGCAAAGTTCATCTCGGTTTACATGATCGTCTTCGCTATCGCTATGGCGATATTGGCATGGAAACCTGTTCAATACAGAAATCTCGTCTGGCTACCTATTACTCTATTTGGTATTAGGATAATCCAACGCATTGTGTTCTTTGATTTGCTGGTGGAAGCATTTCAAACGACTATGGCAAGAAATCTACAGGTCATTATTCCGATTGCGATTTTACTTGTTGCACTATTTATCTTACGACCAAAATCTGAAACGTAATCATAAACACTGATGTTGTGATCAGAAGGACATGAAATAGATTCCTTTTGACGGAGAGCTGAAAATACTTTTCGGCTCTTTTTGCATTTGATAGACGGATGTAAATTCTCACCAGAAGCAAAATTAAAAAGCCGTAAAGCACTGCTTTGTACTTAGATGGATCAATAAGTGGCAATAATCCAATATAACCCGCAAAGACACCCAAGGCTCCCCATGGTTTTATTATCGCCATATACTCTTCGTTCGGTGGTAATTCTGCCCCGAAAATAATTTTGTACATCTTGATAGCTCGTTCCGGATACAAAAAAGCCGACCCTCCTGTTACAAAATGATCTCCGGCAAGAATGATGAGATTTAGATTAAAAAGAAAATTTAAAATATCCATACAATGATTTAAGTATAGTTTGAGTCACTGCTTAAAACAAGAAGCCCTTGTAGAAGCCCTTGTAGATAGTAATAAACGACACCGAAACCCTCTCGGGTAGATAGTAATTAAGGGTACCGTGCCTCCATATGAATATGGAGCATAAACAGGGGGTCTTCGAAGAAA
>JAHFMQ010000035.1 GCA_023267775.1 Candidatus Kaiserbacteria bacterium
AATGCGCCTTAAGAATCTCGACGAAGAAGGCGTCATCCGCATCGGCGCAGAAGTTCGCCCGGGCGATATCCTCGTTGGTAAAGTAACTCCAAAAGGAGAGACACAACTTACTCCAGAAGAGCGTCTTCTCCGCAGCATCTTCGGCGACAAAGCAAAAGATGTGAAGGACACGTCACTTCGCATGGAAGGCGGCAAGCGCGGTCGCGTCATCGGCGTGCGCGTTTTCTCGCGAGAGAAAGGTGATCAGCTCGAAAGCGGCATTTTCAAGAAAATCGTTGTGACGGTCGCACAGGTTCGTAACGTCTCTGTCGGCGACAAGCTCTCAGGACGCCACGGCAACAAAGGAGTCATCAGCCGCGTGCTTCCGGTGGCTGACATGCCGTATGACAAGGATGGAAATCCAGTCGACCTTATTCTTACACCGCTCGGCGTGCCATCCCGTATGAACCTCGGACAGATTCTCGAAATGCACCTTGGTCTTGCAGCGCACACCCTTGGCTACCAAGCAGTCGTTCCGCCATTCTCTGGCGCTACACCGGAGGAAATCAAGACCGAACTTACTTCCGCTGGGTTCTCAGCTGATGGGAAAATGCAGCTCTTTGACGGCCGCACCGGCATGCCATTTGCGCAGACAATCGCGGTCGGGTACATGTACATCCTCAAACTGCATCACATGGTGGAGGACAAAATCCACATGCGCTCAATCGGTCCGTACAGTCTCATCACTCAGCAACCGCTTGGCGGCAAAGCGCAGAACGGTGGTCAGCGTTTCGGCGAAATGGAAGTATGGGCACTCCTTGGTTACGGTGCCGCGTATACGCTTCGCGAAATGCTCACGATCAAATCAGACGATATTCAGGGTCGTTCGGCAGCGTTCGACGCAATCGTGAAGAGCGAACCGATTAGTCATACGGGTACGCCCGCATCTTTCGCGGTGCTTACCAACCAGATCCGAGGTTTGGCTCTCGACATTGAGCCGCTTAACTTGCCTCCGGAACCGGACGCGTAATTTATTAATTTTCCAGAACTTTTATGGCATTCACACCACGCAGACTCCCCCCACGCGATACATGGAACGGATTGCGCCTCGCACTTGCCTCACCTGAGCGCATTCTTGCGTGGTCTTCTGGCGAAGTCACCAAGCCCGAGACCATCAACTACCGCACTCAGCGCAGCGAGAAGCACGGCCTCTTCGATGAGAAAATCTTTGGTCCTGAAAAAGACTACGAATGTTACTGCGGTAAATATAAAGGCATCCGCTATAAGGGCATCGTTTGTGATAAATGCGGAGTCGAGATCACACGTTCAATCGTGCGCCGTGAACGCATGGGCCACATCGAGCTCTGCACCCCAGTCGCTCATATCTGGTTTCTCCGTAGTGTCCCGTCACGCATGGCCCTTCTTCTTGGAGCTTCCGCTGGAGACATAGAGAAAGTTGTTTACTTCGCCGGTTACATCATTACGAAGATTGTGGAGGAAGAGAAGAAGCGACTCCTCACTGAGCTCGAAGGTGAATACAAGTCGAAATACAAGTCGCTTGGAAGCGACAAGGAACGCGATGCGCTCAAGGAGAAAATGACCATCACGAAAGCAGAGATTGATGGCATCGTCGTCGGCAAAGTGCTCGATGAGCTTGAGTACCACCGTTTCTCAGTAAAGTACGGAGGCCTCTTTGAGGCACGTATTGGTGCAGAGGCTATTTACGATATTTTCTGCAAATTGAATCTCAAGGATCTTGAGAAGATGCTTGCTGCGAAGTATGAGACTGCCGGTGCCGCAGAACGCGAGAAGCTCGCGAAACGTCTCTCGCTTATTGCCGGTCTCATTGCTTCAGGCACACGCCCAGAATGGCTCTTCCTCACACGTATTCCGGTCATCCCGCCAGCGCTTCGCCCGATGGTCGCGCTTGAAGGAGGTCGTCATGCGACGTCAGACGTGAATGATCTCTATCGCCGCGTCATCAACCGCAATAATCGTTTGAAGAAACTCATCGATATCCATGCGCCAGAAGTGATTCTCCGCAACGAAAAGCGCATTCTCCAGGAAGCTGTGGACGCTCTCCTCGACAACTCTATTCGAAAGAGCGGAGCTGCAGCTGGAGCCATGACGCTTGCGCAGCGCCGTCCGCTCAAGTCGCTTGCCGATTACTTGAAGGGCAAGCAAGGCTATTTCCGACAGAACTTGCTCGGTAAGCGCGTCGACTATTCTGGTCGCTCGGTGATCGTCGTCGGTCCGGACCTCGAACTCGATGAATGCGGTCTTCCAAAACACATGGCGCTCGAACTGTTCCGTCCGTTTGTTATCGCCGGGCTTCTTGAACGCGAACTCGCCTTTAACATTCGCGGTGCAGGACGTCTTATCGAAGACGGAGTCGCGGAAGTATGGGAGCTTCTTGAAGAGGCAATCAAAGGGAAGTACGTACTTCTTAACCGCGCCCCAACTCTTCACCGCCAGGGTATTCAGGCATTTCGCCCGAGACTTATAGAAGGCGATGCTATCCAGCTCCACCCGCTCGTCTGTAACGCATTCAACGCTGACTTCGACGGTGACCAGATGGCTGTGCACGTGCCGCTTTCTGAAGAGGCACAGTGGGAGGCGGCGAACATCATGAGCGCTAACAAGAACATCTTGAAGCCAGGTTCAGGCGAAATGATCGTACTTACCGGCAAACCGCTCGATATCGTGCTCGGCGTTTACTGGCTCACGAAAGCCGTTGAGAAAGTGAAAGGGGAGGGCGAGCATTTCGCATCGCCGAACGCCGCTATTCTCGCATCTGAATACGATGCAATCGATCTGCGCGCCAAGATCAAAGTGTTGCCGGTAACTGGCAAGGAGAAATACGCTACATTTGACGGGCATCCATTTGAGACGACCGTCGGCCGACTTCTCTTCAACACAGTCTTGCCTCCTGAATATCCGTTTGTGAATGAGACCATCACGAAGAAGGTGCTCGCACGTATCGTCACTGACTGCATCACTCGTTATGGAATTGATGCCGTGCCGAACATCGTAAACAAAGTGAAGCGATTTGGCTTCGACTACGCGACACGTTCAGGTATTTCATGGGCAATTGATGACGTGTCTGTGCCAAAACAGAAATCACGTATTATCGATGAAGCCGCCGCTAAAGTCGCCAAAATCGAAGAGGATTACCAGAACGGACTTCTCGCTGCGGAAGAGAAGCGCCGCATGGCGATTGAAATTTGGCAGGGCACGAAGCAGGCTGTTGAGGAGCAAATTGCCGCAGAATTGAACCCAATGGGTTCCGTCGCGGACATGGTTCGCTCCGGTGCTCGCGGTACGCTCGGCAACCTGACGCAGATGGCAGGTATGAAGGGTCTTATTCAAAACACCGCCGGCGTGACAATCGAAGTTCCAATTATTTCTTCGATGATCGAAGGATTAAATCCGATTGAGTACTTCATGTCCACCCACGGCGCGCGTAAAGGTCTTACTGACACCGCGCTTGGTACCGCAAAAGCCGGTTACCTCACTCGCCGTCTCTTTGACGTCGCTCAGGACTCGATTGTGACCGAGAAGGATTGCGGCACGACTCGCGGCGTGAAAATTAATCGCATAAGCGCCTCTGGAATTCAAATCAACTACGCGGAAGCGCTTCGTGGACGCGTGCTTGCTGAGGACGTGAAGGATCACGACGGCACGGTACTCTTTAAGAAGGGCCACTATCTCTCGGCAGGAGATGCGAAAGCCCTCGACGCATCAACGGTGGCGACTGTCGTTTCGCGCTCACCGATGTCGTGCGAGACACGCTACGGAGTTTGTCAGACGTGCTATGGCATGGACCTTACTTCACAAGATATGGTTGATGTAGGTGAAGCAGTCGGCACGGTCGCCGCTCAAGCTATCGGCGAACCGGGTACTCAGCTTACGATGCGTACTTTCCACGCTGGAGGTGTGGCGTCAGTTGGTGGCGACATCACCAGCGGTCTCCCGCGCGTTGAAGAAGTTTTTGAAAAGCGTTCGCCGAAAAACCCGGCAGTTATCTCGAAGTCCGATGGTATTGTGATGGAAATTAAAGACGAGGGTCGTGAGAAAGTAATCGTTGTTGCCTCTTCTGCAGGACAAGGCAAGAAAGATGGATCGGCGTACGAATACCTCGCGCCGTATCCTCGTGTTCCGCTCGTGAAAGAAGGCGATACGGTCGCGAAGGGTCAAATTCTCACCGACGGTTCCGCGGATCTCGATGAACTCTTTGAGTATGCCGGCCGTGCAGTGGTGCAGGAGTACATCATCACGGAAGCTTCGAAGATTTACGAACTCCAGGGCGCGCCAGTTTCTCGCAAGCACCTTGAAGTCGTCGTGAAGCAGATGTTCTCGCGCGTAAAGATTACTGAAGCAGGAGACACTGATTACTCGGTCGGCGACATTGTCGAGGATTGGGAGATTGTCAAAGCGGTTGCAGAAATGAAAGAAGCAGGAAAGATGGAACCTCAGGCGAAAGAAATCGTTCTTGGTATTAAGGAGAGTGCACTTTCTCGCCGTTCGTTCCTCTCAGCCGCATCCTTCGAGCAGACGACAAAAATTCTCATCAATGCCGCGCTTCGGGGCAGCATCGATCGCCTTCGTGGTCTTAAAGAGAACGTCATTCTCGGACGCCTCATCCCGTCAGGAACGGGCTTCATTGGTAGCAAGAAACATGCGGCCATTACTAAACTCCAGTCTGAACGGGCAGCAAATACTCCAGCGCCTTCGATGACGCGCGCCACGAGCTTTGCTCCACGCACGAGCCGATAATAAAAGTTTTAAAAAGGGAAACGGCGCAGGAAGAATTTCCTGCGCCGTTTTTCTAACGCGTCTTGGTCCGATGCGGCCAAGAGAGGTGGTGGCGATGAAAGAAAACTTTGGCGAGAAGATAGATTGAAATTCCGGTCACAAACGCTACGCCAATCTTCTTCACGATGTTGGAACCACGTACCGCCAAGGTCACGCTCTCCCACAAGATCCAGATGGCCAAAAGTGAGAGACTTACCAGAAAGATCCATTTCGCTAGCACCGGTACGTTGAAAGGAATTTTCCTTATCAGTTTTCTTAGAAATGAAGCCATAAGGCCTCCTTAAATTGTGGTCCAGGTGCCTGCAACTAACCGCAAATTACCATCTCTATATATTTGTGTCAAAACCAACATAAGCGATGTAGAATAGCTCAAATGGCGAAGGACAATGTTCAAGAGATTAAGGAGCGATTGGGAATCCAGGAAGTGATTGCTCCCTACGTCAAACTGAAGCGAGCAGGGAAATCGCTCCAAGGACTTTGTCCGTTCCATAAAGAAAAAACCCCTTCATTTCATGTTTCGACCGATCGTGGCACGTGGCACTGTTTCGGTTGCGGGCTCGGTGGCGATGCATTTTCATTTATCGAAAAAGTAGAAGGAGTAGATTTCAAAGGCGCACTTAAAATTCTTGCCGAAAAGGCTGGAGTTGAGCTCGAATACGTGGGCAGTGATGCCGGTAAAGAAAATGCTTCAAAGAAAGAAAGACTTCGATCAATTATGTCACGCGCAGAGCAGTTTTACGCTTCGCAACTTGCGGGTACTGAGGCAGAAGCCTATGCGAAGAAACGCGGTCTTACAGCTGAAAGTATTTCCGCGTGGCGCCTTGGTTGCGCGCCGGACTCATGGCGCGTACTTCTCGAAGTCTTAACTCTGGAGAGTTATACGATAGAAGAATTACTTGGAGCAGGATTGATTAAAGAAGCAGACGGAAAACCAGGAACTTATTATGACCGCTTCCGCAATCGGCTTATGTTTCCGATACACGATGCCGCGGGGCGAGTGGTTGCATTTACCGGTCGTGCATTGTCGGCAGATGATCTTGCGAAATATCTCAATAGTCCTGAAACAGACCTCTACCATAAGTCGGAAATTCTTTTTGGTATGGACAAGGCAAAAGACGCAATACGTACACGCGGCTTTACGATGCTTGTCGAAGGACAGATAGATGTGCTCCATGCGCACCAGGCTGGCTTCACAAATGCAGTAGCTCTTTCAGGAACGGCGCTTACCGAACGACATCTTACTCTTATGAAGCGTTACAGCGAAAACCTCATGCTTGTTCTTGATGCAGACGCGGCAGGATTAAAAGCAACTGCACGATCAGCCGCACTCGCGCTCCAATCAGGTCTGCGAGTGAAGGCAGCTCAATTGCCTGCAGGTAAAGATCCAGCCGATCTCATCAGTGAAGATTCTAAGGAGTTTACAAAACGTATCACGACGGCAAAACCGATCGTAGAGTTTTTCTTGGGAGAGCTTGCGCAGAAGGAAACTAACCCACATCGTCTCTTACGAAATGCTGAAAGCATCGTACTACCGCTTATAAACGCGATTCCGAGCCCCATGGAGCGGGAACACTTTGTCCAAGCGGCGGCTCGAACACTCGGTCTTTCTGGTGAAGCGGTTCGGGAATCGCTTAAGCGCCTACCACGACAACCATTCGGCGAAAATGTATCGTCACAACAGGCGCCACCCAAAACGGCACCCCGTTCATCAATTGAAACGCGCTCGGAGCAGCTTCTGGCGATTCTCCACTCCTATCCCAATACGCCGCTTGCAGAGCATGTGAAGTCGGAGTATTGTCGAATTACTGAGGCTCAAGAATTGCCGTCGGTAACCTTACCGGAATCAGCCCTGTTCTATGCAGAACAGACGTTCGGCGAAGATCCGGTTGTAGGAGCGGCAGATGAGCTTCTCCGCGCCTTTGAAGAAGCGGTTATCCGCGAGGCGTATCAGGAGGCAGTACAAAATTTACGTAGAGCAGAAAGTGGCAGTGACGCTTTCGCTGTTGAGAGTGCACAGGCAACGTGCACCAAGCTTGCCGCACGCCTAGCCGCGTTCAATCGTTGATCCACTTATTTTATTTCCCCGTATGGCGACTTCTAAAAAAAAGAAAAAGATCACAAAAAAGAAAACTTCCACAAAAAAGCGCGCACGAAAGTCGGTAGGTAAGCATGCGTCCTCCGGAAGAAAGTCATCGCGTGCAAAGAAGATTTTGCGCACCGCCGCGCGTTCGTCGAAAGCAAAGGCAGACTCGCAGAAAGTACTCTCAGCAGAACAACTTATTGAGAAAGGCAAAGATCGCGGGTACGTCACCTACAGTGAAATCTTAAAATCATTTCCAAATGTTGAAGAAGACGTTTCATTCCTCGAATCGCTCTACGAGCGCTTCGCTACTGCGGGCGTGGATGTGCTTGAGGGCGGCATGCTCGAAGATGCCGCAGACGAATATCTCGCAACGCGTAATATCAAAGACCGTCATTCAACTGGTTATGATTCAATTCAAATTTATCTGCGCGAAATCGGTCAGTACCCGCTCTTAACTGCCGCCGAAGAGCGCCAGCTTGCTCAGCGCATTGAAAAAGGTGACGCAGAAGCTCGCAATATCCTCGCGCGCAGCAACCTCCGTCTCGTGGTTTCTATTGCAAAGAAATACGTCGGACGCAGTCCCGATCTCACACTTCTCGACCTTATTCAGGAGGGAAACCTCGGTCTCTTCCGTGCCGTCGATAAGTTTGATTGGAAAAAGGGATTCAAGTTCTCGACCTATGCGACGTGGTGGATTCGCCAGGCAATTACCCGTGCGCTTGCTGATCAGTCCCGCACCATTCGTATTCCGGTTCACATGGTGGAGACCATCGCCAAATACAAGCAAGTTTCGCGCCGTCTTGCCCAGGTGCTCGGACGTGACCCTCACGAGGAAGAAATCGCCGTCGAAATGGGTGTCGAACCAGAAAAAATTTATCAAATAGAAAAGATTAATCAGGATACGCTTTCTCTCGAAAATCCTATTGGATCTGATGACGATGAAAAGTCCACGCTTGGAGACTTTATTCCTGACGACAAAATTCCTTCCCCGGTGCAGGAATCTTCGGAGCGTATTCTTTCTGAGCAAGTTCGCACTATTTTGAACGATCTCTCGCCGAAAGAGCGCAAAATTCTTGAAATGCGCCACGGTCTTATGGACGGCATCTATCACACCCTTGAAGAAGTGGGGAGGGAATTTGGCGTCACACGCGAACGTATTCGTCAGATCGAAGCAAAAGCACTTGAGAAAATTCGTACACACGAAAGTGCTCGGCATTTGAAGTCGTATTAAAAAGAGACCGAAAAAACAAAGAGTCCCAAGCGATTTCGCAAGGGACTCTTTTTTGCTGGATTCAATGGTGAGGAGTGCGGTGCTGATCACTCATAGAGTGACTCAGTACTGCACCGAACAAACAGAATAGTCCAGCAATAAAGACTATTGCAAACACGAGGACACTACCCGGAACGGTAAATATTTTTCTCACAAAGACCTCCTTTGATTAATTGAGATGTTCGGGGTGCCCACGTGGGCAAATTGTTGTCGTAAAGAACCACTACCG
>JAHFMQ010000058.1 GCA_023267775.1 Candidatus Kaiserbacteria bacterium
AGCGGAATTTTCTTGTAGTCCAGGCGCGGGCCGACTTTCCTACACCACCAGTCGATTCCAGGATTTCTGAGACCGAATTTATTTATCGTTCCACCACGAATGAGACGGACGGATTCCCAGGGTTTCCACCACCGGAAGTGCCCGTCGCATGGCTTATGTGTGAGTGTCTTGGTGACGACCGTGAAGAGTTCCGGCTTGATGAGGCCGGTCCACACGAGCGGCCGTTCCCATAGATATCCTTTGCCGTCATACGCTAGAGCCCCACTTGCGACCATGTACTGAAACGCATGGCCGTTTGAGAGTGTGATCATGCGCACCTCCAGTCTTTATTTGTTTTTTATGTAAATGAGCTGATTCTGATGAAATAGTATATGGAATGGAGGTAAATTCAAAGAAGGACTAAGGAATTGATATACTGGAACGATATGTTTGAGATTAAAATTTTGTTGGGGTACCTTTCCGTTATTCTTGGTTTTATTGCGTACGGGCTTTACTTCAATGATATTTTCAAGAATAGAATACGGCCGCACGTCTTTTCGTGGCTGATTTGGGGTATTATCACTGGAATTGCGTTTACAGTTCAGGTGATAAAAGGTGGAGGCGCCGGAGCTTGGGCAACTGGAACGGGATCTATTATCTGTTTTCTAATTGGATTCTTTGCTTTCTCACGAGGTGAAAAATATTTTTCTTCTTATGACTGGGCCTCACTGATAACAGCTTTATTGTCAATAGTAATTTGGTTCCTGACGAATAATCCAACAGGATCAGTAATCCTCTTGTCTATTATTGATGTCGTGGGATCTGTCCCAACTCTTCAGAAAATATACCGTGAGCCAAATGGAGAGTCCGCAAAATCATTCTTCATCCATTCGATAAAATTCATCATCGCTCTTTTTGCATTACAAACGTATTCACTCACTACATGGCTTTTCCCTGCAACATTAGCTGTCGTAAACGCGATAATCGCTCTAGCGATCCTTATCCGCAGACGACAAATCTCTGTTATTTAAATTGGCGGTCTTTACTGTACAACATTCGAACCTATTTTGCCGAGCATCCGGAGGAGGACTGACTTCGCACGCGCAGAGCGCGTGGCAGCTTTGACCTAAATCTTCCGCTCCGATCCCGTGCCAACTCTGAACGCCGCCCCGCCGCCGAGTACGGCGGCAATCCCGAAAGAAAAACACTCCTTGCATTTCTGATTTGGCGGGGGTGGATTCCAATGCATTTTGAAAAATGGAAAGGGCGTTTTTCTTTTCGGGGTTTGCCCTAACGGGCAGGGGCGAGGCGGGATGCGCTCACATTCAAATTAAATCGCCAAGGTTTCAAGTACTCTCTTGAATACCGCCGCTATATGGGGATTAGATGCGGTAAAGTTCTCCGTATCGGTCGTGACCGACAACAGTCTTTCTTTATCGAGAACAACATAGAGTGTATATGATGCTCCCATTGGAGTACCAATTGAGGCCTTAATCCAGTTATGCCCTCCTATTGATACTTTTGGCGAATCAATCGCTACTCTCTCTTGCGTATCTGAACCAGATCGAATATTCCAATTCTGCACATATTGCAGGAGGTTATCTGGACATTTCGTGCCACACTGCTTGATAGAAATACTTGTTCCCGTCCAATACTCCGTGCCGAGATATGCGGGAATAATCGGTTCTACGTAGATAGTCCCATCGAGTCCCCTCTTCCCATCACCCTTTCGCACATCCGCAACGGAAGAAGGATACTCAAAAGAAATCTTCGTATCGGTATCAGAATATTTCATATATTGCGGTGTGACGGAACGCGCCTCAAGAACTTCTGTGAGTTTTAATGCATCGCAACGTGGGGTGGATTCGCCTGTATGCACAAAACAGGCCGCATCAAATGATGGGAGGGTTGATCCTGCGGATGTGGGAGGATCTTGAGTGGAAACTTGATGAGTACCAAAGTAAATGCCCACAGCGAGAACTACTAATACAATCAGAGAGACCGTTATTTTTTTGTTCACCATAAAAGCGGGTTGACAATCCAGCGCCCTTCAAGCAATCAAATCCGATTAATTGAAGATTACGTTCCCAGTATTGTTTGGATCTACAAAGCCTGCCGGAAAAGCCGGGTACCCACCGCAGGCCGTTTGAGGTAATGCTCCCGTTCCAGACACACCTGCTGTATATGCCCCAATCCGCGCACCTATGTGATAATGCGTGTTGCTTCCGAGATTATAGACAGTCGCTACCTGCATTCCTTTGGGAATAAAACCGCCTGGATTAGATGCGAACACATCGGAAACAGGCTGCACATGCCAATACACTGTCGTGTACTTACCGCCCGTTGGACTTGTGTGTTCGGTTACAATGTTATAGCCCCATGGGCCGCTTCCATCGAATAAAACTTCTTTGACTATCCCATCTTCAGCAGCGTATATTACCGTTCCTGAATTTGCCTGGAAATCAGTCCCGTTGTGTTTCTTTACAAGGCCGTTGCATGTGACGCCTGCAGACCAGTTTACACCAAACGCCTGCGTCACAACTCGGCTTGCATATACTGGTGATGCAAGAGGCCACTTAAGTTTGATGATGCTATCGTTTGCTTGTGGCGTGTAATATACGTCAAGTTGCGGACGAAGTGCTGTATTACCCGTGGCTGATCCATAAAATTGATCGAATTGGTTGTTTGTGCCAACGGGTCGGAGCCTGAACCCGAAATTTGATGTGCTGGGATTACCGCTCCGCCAATTATTGTAAAAAGACGTAATATTTATTCCATACCATCCGCTGGCCGGAACATTTCCGGTACTTCCTACAAAGGTACTCGGCGGCTGACTGCCCCAAGCGATTGATCCCGCGTGCCACTGACCATTAACCTGGTACCAGTTGATGTTTGTCAGTGTCGACCCATCATTTCGCGGGAACGCATTGAACCACAAAATTGCTTGAGTGGCAGTTTGCGGAAGTCCGCTCAGGTTATATCTGGTGTATGTATCATACTCGTCGCCCCACCCTCCAACCAAGAGCTTCCCGTCGTGTTGGGACGAAGTATTGAACACGCTACCAAACCATACATCCATACCATCAGGGAACGGCCCGGGCTTAACGGTAACTACGGCGGCACTAGCAAAAGCTGGCAGTACAAAGAGGCCAAGAACAAATAATAATTTCAGAACACCTCCAATTTTGCTTTTCATATTATTGAAGTGTACCAATTTGAGTAAGAGTGCCAGCATAGCCACCGACCATATAAACCTTGCCCGTCGCAGAATTTACATCAAAGCCTTGCGCTGCGATATACACACGATATGTATCTCCAGGTAGCCGAGAATCATCACTTACATATGTACTAACGTCAGAAGTTTCCAATATGCCCTTGGTGTAAATCATGTTTGACGGCATACTGTTACAAATTCCGGTCGCAATCGAATTGCCCGTACTATCCTTAGGAGTTGCCCCCGCAGTCACAAGCCCTGCGATTCTTTGGACTACATCAACGCCATCAACAATTATTTGCCTGGATTTGTATGACTTGTTACAAAATTGAGCTTTCCTCAAAGTGTTATCTACCGTGAGGTGCGCATCGACCCTTCCATCCTGCTTCGTGGTAGCTACTTCGGAATATGTGGCTACCGAG
>JAHFMQ010000059.1 GCA_023267775.1 Candidatus Kaiserbacteria bacterium
GAACTGTATGAATACGGAGTTCCCGATCTCGACGAAACGTCCGCAGTCGCAGTTCACATGGCACTCCTTTCCGAATTTTGTGTCGTGAGGCATGCCGAAATCGTAAAAAACCTCCGAATCGGGTCCGCCAATCTCCCCTGGAGGCATCTTTGTCGGTATACCCGATCTGCTCCACCAATTTTTCTTGGCGCCATATGAAAAAATACGTCCTCCATCCATTCCCTTTTCCGAACCAGCTTCCTCAGTGCCAATTTCAACAAATTTCGCATCGACTCCTTTTCCGCTAAAAAGTTTTCTCCATATTTCTACCGATTCGCTATCGGCAACCATATTCGATTCCTCATCACCTCCAAATACCGTTACATACAGATTCTTTGGATCAAGCCCGAGCCCTTCTTTTGGGTCAGTTAGATATTCAAAAAACCACGGAAGCTGCTTTTGTTTGAAATAATCACCAAATGACCAGTTGCCAAGCATTTCGAAAAAGGTGGTGTGACGGTTGTCACCCACTTCTTCTATGTCTTCGGCGCGAAATGACATTTGAGAGTTGGTAATACGCGACCCTTCGGGGTGCGGTTGACCAAGCAGATACGGAACCAAAGGTTGCATGCCGCTACTTGTGAAGAGTGTCGTTGGATCGTTCTCAGGCAGGATAGGTGCCGAAGGGATGATTTTGTGCCCCCGTTTTTCGAAAAAATCCAAATAGCGTTTCCGCACCTCTGAGACGGTCATAATGTAGAAATTATATCAATTTTTCTGAAAGGTGCCTGACGCAGCCAATGATAATTTCTCTTGCGGGATGAGATCGGCTGCACTCTGGATATCCGTAAGCGATACTGCCCGAATGATATTTGGATATTCCGTAAGGTAGGAAAGATCGAAACCGAATGCTCCGATGTTGTGAAGAGTTTCCGCGAGACTAGGGGTGGTCGAAAGTCCTACTACATACGATCCGGAAATTTCTTCCTTTCGTTTATCGAGATTTACTTCCGTCAGACCAGAAGAAAAGAAGGTTTTTACTTCTGCGCGAAGTTTCGCGACTGATTCTTCATACTTCTCCGGAGAAAATGTAGCCCAGATTTTGAAGTAGCCATCAACGCCAGCATCGAGGCCTGAAAGCCTTGCGCGCACACCGTAGGTGAGACCGTCGCGCTCTCGAATCGTCTGCATCAAATGCGAGGTAAATCCCCCGCCAAGCATTTCAGTAAGGACGTATGCTGGGTGATAGAGCTTGTCCTGTATGGTGAGAGGAATACTCGCGCCAAGAAGCATATCAATGTTCGCTTTGTCGGCAATCGGAATTAGTTTTTCACTGCTAGTTTGGGCTTTCTTGTTTACTTCTTTTATAGATGCTGCGATTGTACCCTCAGCAAGTCGGCTGAATGCTTTCTCGGCAACGTTTTTTGCTGAGGCAATATCTATATCTCCGGCGATCGCAAGCACCAAACCGCCCTTACCTAACATTTTCCTAAAGTCTTGAAGATGGGAACGGCGAGTTGCTACCACACTTTTTTCCTGGGATTCAATCGAACGCACGTAGTTGACGTGCGCAGAATCATAGATAAGTTCCGAAAGTGCCCGTTCCGCGCGTCCGCGCGTGTTGGACTTCCCTTCGGCAAGATTGCCAAGCGCAAGAGCTTTTACATTTTTTACTTCCTTTTCCGGGAATACCGCTCTGCCGAGACATTCTGAAATAACCGACAGAAGAAATGGTAAATCTTCCGGAAAACAGTGCCCGGAAAATGCGGTGCGATCGCCACCCGATGAAAACGCGAGCGAGATGCCGCGAGCCGCAAGAGTTTCCCGCAGTACATGCTTATTCTTTTTTGCGGTTCCAGCGTCAAGCAATTCAGCGGCAAGTCCTGGGACGACATCAAGTGCGGCTGGCAGCATGTTAGGACCGCCGAGCACGCTACCTTCAACCGCGACGACGTCACGAGCTTTTGTCTGAGCCAAAAAAAGTCTGCCGCCAAATGGCATCTTGAACTCCTGTGCCGGTGTCCGTTCGTTTTTCATGAATTTTTGCCGATGAAATAGCCTACGGTGCTGTGGTCATCAACCAGATACTTTTTTGCAACTTTCTGCACATCTTTTGTCGTGACTTTTGCGATCATGTTCGGAAATGTAACGAAACGCGTCCACTCGCCGGCTGCAATCTCTTCGTTTAGACTTGAAAGAAGCGCATACGGGCCATCGCGGCGTGAAGCGGTATAAGAACGATATGAACGTTTTGCACGAGCAAGTTCTTTTTTGGCAACTCCTTTTTTGATTATTTTTTCGAATTCCTGTTTTATTTTCTTTTCAATTATTTCGTGTCGGACTCGTGGCGCAAGTGTGACGTAAGAAATCATGAGCGAAGGGTCACGAAATTGATAACACATCGTAGTTACATCCGTTGCTGCCGCGACATCAACAAGTACTCTATAAAGACGACTCGTCTTCCCGTCCGCAAGAATGAGCGCGAGAAGAAGAAGTGCCGGCATGTCAGGATCAGTGGCTCGAGGAATTTTATATGCTAGCGCAAGCATGTTCGTCTCACCTGCTCGCTTCACTGTCGCACGGCGTTCACCCTCTTGCTTCGGTTCTTCGGTATACATAACAGGAAGTGCTGCTGGTGCTTTCTGGTGCTTACCAAATTCTTTTTTAATGGTCTCTAGTGTCGAGACTGGATCGAAGCCGCCGACAACCGAAATAGTGGCATTGTCCGGATGATAGAAATCATCATAAAATTGTTTGAGTCGTTCAATGGGAACTTTCTCAATATCACTGCGCCATCCGATCGTTGAATGATGGTAAGGATGCGCTTCATACGCGAGCGCCCAGAGCTGTTTGTCGAGCGCTTCCATCGGTGAATTTTCTCCTCGCTCAAATTCATTTCGGACGACCGGCATTTCTGATTGGCGATCAGACTCTTTTATAAACGCGCCTCGCATGCGATCGGCTTCAAGCGCAATGGCAGTCGGCAAATGCTCCTTTGGAACCACTTCAAAATAATTAGTACGGTCATTCCATGTGGTTGCGTTTACTAATGCTCCTTTGGATTCAATAAGCTCCCAAATTGTCCCTCCTTTTTCTTTATTGAAATTATCCGAACCCTTGAACATAAGATGTTCGAGCAAGTGAGTTGCGCCCGTGTACCCTATGGCTTCGTTGCGCGAGCCAACTCGATAGGTCACCATAATTCCAGCGACCGGCGCCGTTGGATCTGGAGCAAGTAAAATCTGGAGACCGTTGGCATCGAGACGGTATTCATGTATCCCATCGAGCGTTTGCACATGCGATACGCCGGCGATTTCTGGTGTTGACGGAGTAGTGGAGGAATCCATAGAGGTCTACTCTAGCAAATTGCCATCTGTTCTACAAAAATACGTTTCGTTCTTTAATGTATTCGAATTGCGGAAATATTACGCAATTCTTAAGACCTTGTGGGTAAAACTAACTTGGGGGTTTCACCCCCAAGTTAGTTTTACCCACAGAAGACGATCTCCTTAGTTAGCGGGAGACGTGATATTTGCGGCAGGAAGATTTGCGGGAAGCGGAGGGACTGGGGGCATCGA
>JAHFMQ010000060.1 GCA_023267775.1 Candidatus Kaiserbacteria bacterium
TCGGGTGCTGTGCGTCTGGAACCGAGAAGCCATTTTCCTTCATCATCGTTCTGAATAATTTTGTATTCTCCCAAAGTCTCTCACGATGCTCGGGATGCGATTGGAGATATTCTATGAGAAATAGCGAAGCGCCCGTTACTGCGGTGTCGAGCGAGTTTGAAAAGAGGTAGGTGCGTGAGCGGTTGCGCAGATATTCCGCGGCTTCTTTGTACGTTGCCGTGTACGCTCCCCCCGCCCCGCCGAGCGCCTTCCCGAAGGTGCCTGTGATGAAATCGACACGCCCGACGACTCCGCAATGCTCGGGCGTCCCGCCGCCGCTTTTTCCCATCACACCTACCGCATGCGCGTCGTCTACCATCACAAGCGCCTCATATTTTTCTGCAAGGTCGCAGATCTCTTTCAATGGCGCAATATCTCCATCCATGCTGAAGACGCCGTCAGTCGCTATGACCCGTAACCGCTTTCCTCTTGTGTCTTTCAACTTTTGCTCCAAGTCTGCCATATCCATATGCTTATAAACTAACCGCTCAGATTTCGTGAGGCGGATCGCATCGATGATGGATGCGTGGTTCAATTCATCACTGATTATGGCATCGTCCGGTCCAAAAAATGTTTGAAAGAGCCCTACATTTGCCATGAAGCACGACGAGTAAAGGACTGAATCTTCGGTGCCGAGAAGTGCTGCGACAGCGCGCTCCAAATCTTTGTGAACCGTCTGCGTGCCGCAGATGAAGCGCACCGAGGCAAGGCCGTATCCCCACTTCTTTACAGCTTCTTCGGAAGCCTTTTCCGCAAGCTCTGTCCCCGAGAGTCCAAGATAATTGTTTGCGCAGAAATTCAGAAGCTTTTTCCCGCCGACAGTTATCTCTCTCCCCTGCGGCGACTCGACAATCCGCTCTTTTTTGTACGTCCCGTTCTCTCGCATCGCCACAATTTCCGCCTGGAGGATTGGTTTCAATGATTTGTACATAGGCTCATATTCGTTTATCGTGATCGGGACGAAGACCGACGCCTCGAGCTACTCGATCCCACTGAGATTTTAGACCGAGGTCACGCATGGCTAGTTCTACTCCACGTCTCCAACAATACGCATGGTGAACATTGGTCTCACGATGCAAAAGGTTCCTGCGAAGCCACTGGTCATCAACTTCTCCGTGCTCAGTGAAATGCGCTATCGTGTCAGAATATGCCTCGACAGTGTCCTTGCCACGCGCTGTCTCCCTAAGAGCATACGTTCCTCCCGTGAATCCTATGGCGCCAAGGAGCGCAAGGAGGGCGGTAGTAATTGTGTCTCTCGACGATCCTATGCTGCCAAATGAAATAACCGAACCACCAAGCGCCGCCACACCGATTCGAGTGTAATAGTTACCGAGCCGGATATAGAGTTCTCGTAGTGTTGGTACTGTTACCTGCTCGTTACCTTTAGGCGATTCCTTCCGAAAAATCATATGTACTGCACTTAGTTCGACATGGTAAATGCAATTTTTGGATGTTCGTTCAGGGCTTTCTCAAAACCCTCCGGGGTAAATGTAGAAAAATTGAGAACGGTACCTTCCCCTTTCTTGAGGATCACGTTCCAAATTGCATCCTGGATGCCGTTGCGCGTGTCCGAAAGCATCCGCTGCGCGGTCTGCCACGTCCTGAAAATCTCGCGGCCGATGATGCCGTGGAGCGTGAGTCCACGAACGACGATCATGCGGGAGAAATTCGGAATCGTGACACTGCCATCTTTGATGCCAAAAACGACAACGTGTCCCCCGCGCCGGGTGCTCTGAATACAATTATTCAAAGACGAGGCAGGGCCAGCCATCTCCATTGAAACATCGACACCTTTGCCGTAGGTCAGTTCCATGATCCGATCAATCACTTCCGGATCGTGCTCCCACTCACGCTCTTTATCCCCCCCCTCGACGAGAATCGTCTCATGCGCACCAAGCTCTTTCGCTATTTTCAGATTCTTGGCATTGGTATCGATCGCGATAATCTTTGCCGCACCAAAATTACGCAAAAGGAGGATGGCAAACATTCCGATAGGCCCAACGCCGAAAACAGCGACACGCTGGCCCCTGAAATCAGCTACAGAACACGCATGCACGGCATTGCCGAACGGATCGTAGATTGCCGCTATCTCGGGGCGCACACGCCGCTCATCCACGGCCCACAAATTCTTCGCCGGGATCTTTACGTATTCGGCAAAGATCCCATCCGTAGAGATGCCAAGAATTGCCTCATTAAGACATACGTGCTCCTCGCCAAGTCGACATTGGTAGCAGCGGCCGCACGTTACGTGGGAATCGCCTGAAACGAGACTCCCGACCTTGATTTTCGCTGGATTTTTTTCGTCCTGATCGTGATAGAGACGCTCCACCATCGAACCCACCTCAACGATTTCACCCACAAATTCATGCCCCGTGATTCGCAGTGTTTTCCCTTCGCGCGCAAGTGATTGATGCACCATGTCTTTAAAAGCGCTTCTATACCACAGCCCACGGTCAGAACCGCATACACCCGCGTACTTCATCTTGAGAATGACCGAGAGCGCGTCGTCGGGATTCTTTTTTTCGTCGAGTTGAGGCATCGGCACATCGTGCATCACAAATCCGCGGCTTTTCTCCCAACCACCCTTTTCGACGTCAATGGTGAGCGCCCGAACGATATTTTGAGCCATGAGAACAACCTATCAAAATACCGAGCTTCTCGCTAGAGCATGTTCGGAAATCCCTGCCGCCGGAAAATTTCCGCGACGAGGACTGTTTGAGCATAGCGAGTTTCGCAGGCGCGGAAACTTGGAGGCGGGAGTGAGTTCGGGTTTCCGAACATACTCTAGGTTGAACCTTTTTTTGCAATATAAGACGCGAGCCCTCCCGGCCGCGAATACGCGTATACTTGCTCTATACCAAGATCTCCCGCAAGAAGGAGCGCCATCTCAATAAGTTGATTCGAAACCGGTGCGTCGTGCGACACGAGAATGTTTTTTGGCGCAGGATATTGCACGAGCATGTTGTATCCGAGTGAACTGTGATCTTCTAGACGGCCGCCCGGTATCACATCGACGAGCCGCGCACCTTCACGTAAACCCCCCTTCGGTTTCTCATGGAAGCGCATGACGGGATCGTGCCCGCTGCGAAGATACATGCGCACAGCATCGGCATCAGGAATTTCTTTAAGGTCTGGCACAGGCTTCGGTTGGTAACCCGCGCTGCATATCGAAATACAAACCAATGCTTTCCCCTGTGGATCGAGAACGTTCGGCGTGAGAATGTCGCGATACGTCGTCTTCAGAAGTTCTTCGGTCGAAAGATTCGTGCGAACAATCGCAATTTGCCCTGCCAAGCGCTCGTTAGGCTCGGCCGCGAGAATGATGAGCTGTTTTTGAATGTTCTTCTCGTACTCGCTCTTTTCTGTCGTGAGCGGACTCCAGCATTGGTTGTAGAGGGTATATGAAGCCGATACCCA
>JAHFMQ010000036.1 GCA_023267775.1 Candidatus Kaiserbacteria bacterium
TAACTGTTTATTATGTTTTTCTCGTATTTTTTGGATCTTGCGCTCAAGAGCTTCCATGACATTCACATCCATGCTTTTCGCAAGCAGGAATGTGGTTATGACGACATCCGCAAATTCGTCAGAAAGGCTCTCGATGTTTCGATCTCCCATTTTCCCTGTACGTTGATCCCCCATAGAAGCTAAGACTTCATCGCAGAGTTCTCCAAACTCTTCAGATATCTTTACCGTACGGGCTAATATTCGTTCCCGCTCGGTTTGACTTGCGGTTTTTACAGAGCGGAACAATGCATCCTGCTCATCTATAAACTTCTGGAAATCCTCAATGGTCATAGAGGAAAGTGTAACAAGCTATATGGATTTGACGAACTAGTTTTGTGGTACGAAGTTGTGACCCTGATGGGGAACGGGTAAAAAAGAGCCAGGTTTTTACACCTGGCTCTTATGTTGATGGTTGTCATGTCCTGTATGGCCTTTTGTACCAGGTCCTAAGGTGAGGACCCCATACTGACAACCAGGCCTACATCTTGTGCTCGAAGCACTAGACTTGGTCGGCCAGCGCAAGTCGTGTGGTCTAACTTTATCATCGGCTTCAAACTTATCAAATGGTTAGTTTGGACGTCCTCCGGAGGGTTCGATTCTCGTTACCTCTGTGAACAACCGAGCATTATTGCCCAAAAGACATATTGTTGAGCTCAGAAAATACGCTGCAATTGCAGCGTATTTTCTGTCTTCAGACTTAAATGTGCGCGATAGGCACGTTTTCTAGTGGGTGCAGGCTCGTCAACGATGTTCGAACCCGATATCTGAATCGCGACCCGGAACTTCTTGAGTTGATTCACTCGGTGAAAGCGATTGAGAAGATGCTTCCGGAAGATCTGAAGAATGTCGCTTAAATGAAGGCCTCCTGCCAGCGGCAGCAAAGTCTAAGGCAGTTCGTTTTTCAACTGTTCATATGACTTGAAAACGATTCCTTGCATTCCAATTTTTTTGGCTGCCTCAACATTGAGCCGGTTATCATCAATCATGACGACTTCTTGGGGTTCTGCTGGCAAGCTCTCAAGCATCTTTATAAATATTTCTGGATCAGGCTTTGCAGAGCCAATTTCGCTTGAGACAATAATTGAATCAAACAAGTCCGTGAGATTATGTTGTGCGAGTATGGAACGGAGAAAAGAACTTGGGGAATTGGTTAGAAGTCCCAATTTATAGTGCGGTTTGAGGTTTCTGATAAGAGAGATCATTTGTTCATCAATATGAACCAAAGCAAACCATTCTTGTTCGATTTGAAATGCAGGAATATGGGTGTCCCCGGAAAGAGCCGAGAAAAGAGCCTCCTGTGAGAGCTTATTCCGGTCAGCTGCGGCTACATAGGAGTCCTTAAGTGCCTGAGCTCTCATTTCAGAAACATGACTTCGAAGCCATTGCGGGGATATTTCCGAACAAATGACTCCGAAGAAATCAAAGACGAGGGCTTTGGGCATGGAATACATATTATCAGGTCGTCGTATGTGCTGAGATTCGAATATCGTCTGGTCATCGGAGGGTTCGATTCTCGTTGCCTCTGTGGACAACCGAGCATTATTGCCCAAGAGACATATTGATGAGCTCAGAAAATACGCTGCAATTGCAGCGTATTTTCTGTCTTCAGACCGTAACGTGCGCGATAGGCACGTTTTCTAGTGGTGCGGGTAGGGAGAATCGAACTCCCATCATCTGATTGGCAACCAGATGTTCTACCATTGAACCATACCCGCAGTCGGTACATATTCGCATAATAATTCCCTTCTATCAATTCACCTGCCAGTTTAGTGCAGTGGAACTGCAGTTATTTATCGAAATAGTACGGCGCGAGCTGGCGCTCCGTCAGTACCAGTAAATTTCAAAGGTAGGCATGCGAGCGTATACGCGCCCGGCGACACCTGAGAGAGATCAATTCCTTCAAGGATCGGGATATTCGCAGTGAGAAGCGCCGTATGGGGCCGCAGATCGCTCCCGCCACGTTTCTTAATAGAAAGTGCATCAATACCTACGAGAGCAACCGCTATTTCTGCCAGCAGATCAGCTGCGTCGCCGTCGAGGTATACATAATCGTCATACCATTCGGTGAATCCTCGCGCAGAGTTTTTTGTTTTAAGAAGTATCCGCTCGCCTTTTTGCACATGTGCACCGGAAATATCAGTAGCCGTTACCTTTTCACTCACATGCGTGCAGTCCAGGACTCGCACAGGACCCACAAACTGCGCTGATGAAAAGGCTTCCAGACCCTTCCCACCAACAAACGCATGTTTCGGTGCGTCGACATGGGTACCAGTATGTGAGCCCATCTGTATCAGCGAATGAGTACTCGTCGCGCCTTGTTTTTCTTCTATAGTGAGTTCTGGATTTCCTGGATACACGACCGTACCTTGCGTCAGAGGAAGTGATATGTCGATAATTTCGGTATATTCGTGAGGGGCGGTATTCATAGACTCTCTAAGGGTTGGCTATTCTACAATCGCACTGATCTTTTGCCCAAAAGCCTTTGAAGCTTCGACCACATAGGTTGCAATATTTTCTTTGAAATATGCCTGATGCTGCTTTTGGATTTGCGCAATTATGTAATAGCCGATAGCCATCATCGCGCCATAGTCTGCGTTTTCGGGAAGGGGCACAAAGAGACGATTCTTCGGATTGCCCCATACGGTATTTTCTTCACCAAAACTAATGAACAATTCATCAGAAGGAACCACAGTCACCGCATGCTTCATGTATTCCGACGTTTCAATATCATGCGCGATAACGCGACCAAAAAGTTCTATAAATTTCACTTGCAACATACGAATAATTCCGGAGAAACGTGCTGGCACAATAAGAAAGAATTTGTCGTACGCTGACAGATCAGGGAGATCAAAGGTCGTCACGCGCTCTTCTATGAACTTAAGAATTTCGCCAGCGTCTTCACCCGTCGCTCCAAGAATCATTCCCATGTACGTGGAGGTGTTATACGTATAGGGTTCGCGATTTTTTGGAAATATGTACTCGTCGTAGTCATGCAAGTGATCGAGTTCATGGCTCGCAGAAGAATTTTTTGAGTTCGTGATCAGCGTGACATGCTTTCCTAGTGCTCTTGTTTTTTTTGCGATGATCGGAGCATGCTTTTCTCCCGAGGCAGAAATAAGCACAACGCCGTCGATGGCATCAATTTTGCGCAGCTTTTCTTCGAAGTTGCTCTCGGAAGCAAACAGTGCGTCAACTTTCTCGCAGATAATTCGCCCAGTTGCTTCTGCATTACCAGAACCGACGACGAGTGGATGTTTATAGACACCCAAATTCATTTTCGGTATAGATGTTTTCTGAAAGAGCTCTAATGCTCCAAGCACTGCGACGTCCAAATCGGGTATATGTTCGATGTCGAACGTACTGAGTGTTTCTATGTGACGATGTTCCATGCCAAAAGTTTATTATTTAGTATCGATATGCGCGTTATGTTTTCCAAATTGTTCGCGAAGTGCGGAAATAATCTGGCCCTGGTAGGAAGGATCTTTTTGTGACGCGGCACGGACAGCGAGCGCCGCATCGAGGTCAGGGACGGAAATATTATTTCGATCAGCGGCTTCTTTTGTCCATGCTCCTTCGCCGGTTGAAGCGGCACTTCCGGAAATTCCAGTTAAGTCGTCACCATATGTTTTGAATGCTTCGTTGAGCCATGAGACGAGTCGCCCAGTGATGACACTTCTCTTTCCATAGACGGCAGAAACACGCTCCATGTCGAGCGCGAATTCATCTGAGTGTCTGAGCAAATCAAATCCTTCTGCAAGCGACTGCATCATTCCGTATTCAATCCCATTGTGAACCATCTTTACAAAGTGCCCCGCGCCAGACGCTCCCATGTAGCCGTAACCATCCTCTACCGAAAGATCCTTCCAGAGCCATTCAAGTTCCGAATATTTATTTCTATCTCCACCGACCATAAGACAAGCGCCGTTCCGCGCGCCTGATGGTCCACCACTTACACCAACATCAAGAAATAGGATGTTCTGTTCCGTAAGTTCCTTTGATCGGCGCACGGATTCTTGATAGGGAGAATTTCCTCCATCAATAATCGTATCTCCCGCATGCAGTAGCGGAACGAGTTCAGTAAGGACACTTTCCACTGCGGTATGAGGGACCATGATCCATACGAGCCTCGGTTGAGGTAGTGCTCCAACCAGTTCTGTGAGGGACTCCACCGTGCCGCCGCTCGGTTGAGTGTATGTTACGAGCGTGTGTCCCTTCTCAATGAGTCGCGCAACCATATTCGCACCCATTTTCCCGAGCCCGATATAACCAATGTTCATAATAAACTTACATTATCACGTCTTACTAATATCTTTTGGCAGCGAACCCTGTTTATATACGAGAAGAGGAGTCATTTCCCATGCGTCACGGATTGCGGAAACGATGCGCCATTCTTCTTCGGTACCGCGCTTCGTTCCGAAACGCGCATGATCTCCACGGATACAATCGAAGAGTACACGCTCGTAAGCGTCACTCACGACTTCCATGGCGGGATTTTCCTCATATGAAAATGAAAGTGATGTCGGGATAAGTTCGAAATCGAATCCTGGTTTCTTTGCCCAAATCAGGAGCGATATGTTTTGTGACGGCTGCACACCGAATGTGAGGAGGTTCCCGTACGCATTACCAAGAGAATGACGTAACGCATGCTGAGTTTTTTTGAAGTGAATACGAATGTCCACACGGTCTTTCGCAAGGCCTTTCCCGCTCTCAAGGACTATGGGTACACCCTTCCAGCGTGGAGAATCTATCTCCACTTGCACCTTAAAGTACGTTTCTACTTGAGAATGTTTCGCAACATCACGCTCGCTGAGATATCCGTCATACTGTCCGCGTACAAAATGCATTGCAGACCGATCCGGCAATTTTATGGCACTCAAGAGCTCCACACGTGCTTCGTTCAAATCTTTTGCCTCAAGGGTATGAGGGTTTTCCATTGCTACGAGGGTGAGCATTTGCAACAGGTGGTTTTGACCGACGTCGGCGAGCGCACCAAGTCCTTCATAAAACGCTCCCCTGTTCCCGGCGGTAACCTGCTCAAGCACGCGTATCTCTATTTTTTCTATATGCTCGGCATTCCATACTGGCTCGAAAAGGCTGTTTGAAAAACGAAATGCCAGTATGTTCTCTATCGCTTCTTTATCCAAATAATGGTCAATGCGGAATATCTGATCGTCCTCAAAAAGATCACTAAGCTGCAAGTCCAATTCCTGCGCTTCTTTCTGATTATCACCGAATGGTTTTTCGACTAAGATCCTCGTCCAAATAGTTTTGAATTCGTTCTCGCCCGGTACGCAAGGGATCGTAAGTCCTGATTGAGCAAGTCGTTCAAACACGACTTTGTATAATGACGGCGGCACTGCAAGATAAAATAGTTTATTCGAACATACTGACATGGCCGTATCGCGATCCTCTAGAAATGTCGCAATTTTTTGATAGTCATCATGTCCGATCAAATCGCCATGTATATAAAACATGCATGAGAGAAATTTCTCTATATCGGCCGCCGCGTGGTTACGTCCTGAGACTTCAAACACTTTTCGTACAAAAGCACGGAATTCCTCATGCGTGAATTCATCTTTAGAGAATCCTACGATTTGAATAGGTGGCAATAATTCCTTAATAAAAAGATCAAGAAGGGCTAGGAATAGCTTGCGCTTGGCCAGGTCTCCAGTCGCCCCAAGAATAACAAGCGTCGTTGGATGAGTTTCGTGCTCTATTTTCGACGTTGTATTTGTGGGAGACATAGACTTGGAATTGCTTCACTCAGTGTAACACTCGCGAAAGTGGATTTTCTCTTCGCATCAGAATGCTCGATAAAATGCTCATAAGGTTTTCGATTCCTGACCGCACACCTCCCAGGCGTGCTTTGGGGCACATACGAGCAAAGCAAGGATGTGCCCCGACCAGGAATCGAACCCAGAATTCGACGTCCGAAGCGTCGCGTGATATCCGTTTCACCATCGGGGCCTGTCTGCCGACAGGCAGGCGTCTATGCATAGTACGGTACAAATGCGAAAAAACCAGCAACGCTATGCTACGATTCGTCCATGCAGTATCGCATTCCAAGCGAAATCTCATCGGTGGGAGAGAGTTTACGCAAAGCAGGATTTGAATCCTATCTTGTCGGTGGCTGCGTTCGCGATCTTATTTTAGGGCGTGAACCAAAAGACTGGGATTTTACTACCAATGCCACTCCCGAGCAGATTCAGAAGATATTTCCAGATTCTTTTTATGAAAACGATTATGGCACCGTCGGCGTCAAGACAAGTTCAGAAGATCCGCGTCTTGCAATCGTCGAAGTGACTCCTTACCGAACCGAATCCGCGTATTCTGATAAACGCCGACCGGATAAAGTAGAATTCGGTACTTCCCTGCTCCAAGATCTCGCCCGAAGAGACTTCACCATTAACGCCGTAGCCCTGGAGGATTCTAAAGGACATATAGAAGACCCTTATAACGGTCAAAAGGACATAAAGGACAAACTAGTTCGGGCGGTAGGCAATGCCTCAGAGCGCTTTAACGAGGACGCTCTCCGCATGCTCCGAGCAGTTCGGCTCATTGCTGAACTAGATTTTGGTATTGATAGCGATACGGCAGCTGCGATAAAGGAAAATAGTGAGCATTTAAGCCGCGTTTCACGTGAAAGGGTTCGAGATGAATTTGTTAGGATATTGAATTCAAGTAAGCCGATGGACGCACTCGTTCTTTCGAAACAGCTCGGTATCCTAGAATACATCGTTCCCGATCTTATCCGCGGCGTCGGCGTTGAGCAAAATCAGGCTCACTCGTACGATGTTTTCGGTCATAACCTGCGAACTATGCAGCATGCGGCGGACAAAGAGTGGGGTTTCGACATTCGCCTCGCAGGCCTCTATCACGACATCTCTAAGCCAGAGACGCGCAGATGGTCTGAAGAGAAGAAAGATTGGACCTTCCATGGGCATGAGGTCGTTGGTTCACGTGTAACGAAAAAGGCTCTCGAAGACTTTCATTTTTCACGTGAAACTATTGATAAGGTAGTTAAACTGGTACGTTGGCACATGTTTTTCTCTGATCCCGAGCAGATTACCCTCTCTGCGGTGCGAAGGATGATTACGAATGTCGGCGAAGAGAATATCTGGGACTTACTTAACCTTCGTATTTGCGACCGCATAGGTACTGGCAGGCCGAAGGAGCAGCCGTTTAGATTCCGTAAGTACAAAGCCATGGTTGAGCAGGCATTGAGGGATCCTATATCTGTGACTATGCTTAAAACCGACGGAAGTCACATTATGGAGAAGTTTCAGGTGAAACCAGGCCAAAAGATAGGTTGGACGCTTAACGCGCTTCTTGAGGAAATACTTGATGATTCAGACAAAAATACCGAGGAATATCTTGATAAAAGGACTGAGGAACTCCTTAAAATGCCTGAAGATGATCTAAAAAAGCTTGGAGAAGCAGGGAAGCAGCGCCGAGAAGCCGCAGAAGATGAGGAGATAAAGCATATAATGGAAAAACATCACGTTTGTTAGTAAGTCGTGAAATGTTCCACGTGAATCATATTCACCCTGTCGAGGGTGGAACATAGTTAGAACGAGCAAATCAAAATAAGCTAGCGCTCAGGTCCGCTACCCAGTAGGTCATTCTGCTGAATGAGGCGACGTTTCGTCGTACCCGAAGGGATACAGGAATCTCACTCTATTTTTTCCAATACTAGATTTTTCGTTAAAGTTCTACTTGGGGGTGAAACCCCCAAGTTATTTAGGTTCCGAGTATAAAAACAAAAAAACCGCCCTGAGCGGTTCGAGACAAAAATGAGCAAGGGGCGTAATGATGGGGCCCCGAACCAGAGAAATGAGGGCAGTTTTTTGCATAA
>JAHFMQ010000001.1 GCA_023267775.1 Candidatus Kaiserbacteria bacterium
CCCGGTGCTTAAGTGAATGTATATTCTAGTTCGAATCGTTCTTTAATATAGGCTTTAAACCTCAATGATAAAGGGGGTGTTTATGGGTGAGTTGACACTATCGCGTACGCCTTCCGGAATCAAAAAATCAGAGTCCAGGTACTGGATGACCGTCATGTCGGGGATGCATAACTCTCTGGATGAACTCCTCCGGGCAACTAAGGAACACTCGCGTTACTTTGAGATTTCGGAGGCAGCATTGAGTGTTCTGGATCAAAACGCAATCGTGCTTTCGGCCAACATGAAGATCCTCAATCTTGCGATCGTGTCCCCGAGACAACTGGGAATAATTGGTGTCGAATGTTACCACAACATAAAGTGTCGAGGGATTGCTGCCGGATTTTTACCCGGTAGCAATGAATTGCCATTTCTCATTTGTCGGCAATACCAACTGCAATCCATTGCGCATGATCTAACAATTTCCACAGAACAAACATTTGCGGGCGTGAAAAATAAGCCGCATCTATTTACGGTGTACCGGGACGAGCACAAGATACGTCTTGATGCTCGAGAGGTACCTCCGTCAATGAGAATCTTTTCCCCTGACACCCCGCTTGTTTGGGTTAAACCTCAACGTTAGATGAGCGGCCAGAATCCGTTTGGATTCTGGCCGCTCTATTTTTATGGTACTTTATACGATATATGCAGGGCAGAATACTTGTTGCCGATTTGGGCAATCATATTGGAGAATTAGTCTCGATTTCGGGCTGGGTCGACGTGCGACGTGATCAGGGCAAGATGGTCTTTTTTGATTTCCGCGACCGCAGTGGTTTGGTACAGGGAGTCGTACTCCCGAAAAGTCCTGCGATGGAAATCGCGAAAGATATTCGTAACGAATACGTCGTTCGTGTTGAAGGTCTCGTGAATAAGCGGCCAGAAAAGAACGTGCAAGCTGATCGGCAAAATGGCGATATTGAGCTTGAGATACAGACCATTGAAATCCTGAACCCATCGGAGCCGATGCCGTTTGATATTTCGGGAGATACAAGCGGTATTGATGAAAATGTCCGCGCAGAATACCGCTACCTCGATCTTCGCTCAAAACGCATGCAAAAAAATATGCGCGTACGGAGCGAATTCATCAGACGGTGTCGAGAATATTTGTTTGCAAATGATTTTACGGAAATTGAAACGCCGCTTCTCACTGAATCAACGCCTGAAGGCTCACGCGATTTCGTTGTGCCTTCGCGCCTGCATCCCGGCAAGTTCTATGCGCTTCCACAATCGCCTCAACAATATAAACAACTTCTCATGACCGCTGGGTTCGAACGTTACTTCCAAATAGCGCGCGCGGTGCGAGATGAGGACCTGCGCGCCGATCGCGGCTTTGAGCATACCCAGCTTGATCTTGAAATGTCATTCGTGACTATGGATGATGTGATGGCAGCCGTAGAAGATATGGTAACGACGGTCGTTGAGGCAATGGGCTACACGATACAACAAAAACCATTTCCGCGTATTTCATACAAAGACGCAATGGAAAAATATGGCGCCGATAAATTTGATCTACGTACCGAGAATGAAAAAACTGCAAAAGTGCTTGCCTACGCATGGGTTGTGAACTTCCCATTTTTTGAGAAGACAGACGAGGGCGAATGGACTTTCACTCATAATCCGTTCTCGATGCCAATTCCTGAACATCTTGAATGGCTCATGAAGGGCGAACATATCGGCGACATATTAACGACGCAATACGATCTCGTTTGTAATGGCTTTGAGACAGGCGGGGGCTCGATTCGCGCGCATAAACCCGAAATTCTTGAAGCGGTTTACAAGGTCATGGGCTTTTCAAATGAGGGACTTGAGGAGCGCGTGGGGCATATGTTGAAAGCATTTCGACACGGCACACCACCACATGGCGGCATTGCCCTTGGCATCGAACGCATGGTCATGAATCTTACTGGCGAGACATATCTGCGCGAGGTCCAAGCATTTCCCATGACGCGTGGCGGCCAGACATCCGTCATGAAGGCGCCAAAACCTTTAACTGAGAAGCAATTGAAAGAGCTCGGTCTCAAAATCGACAAAAAATAGTTCGATGGAAATTGATTTTAAAAGGGGGAGTATCGAACATACACCGCATGGATATGCGCGCGTCCAGATTACTGAGAAATCGAAAGGAACGAAATGTCTTGTAAAAGAAGGGGACAGCGAAATTCTTGAAATCGGCGCTGGAAAGTTTGCCGATATGAATTTGAGAAAGTTCATAATCCTCTGTCGTTCAATCGTGAGCGCGGCAAAAGCTAATAAATCAAAAAAGATTGCACTTCAGTTTGACCGTACATCAGAACTTTTTAAAAACCTGCAGGCGGTCCCTCCTGAACATATTTCTCAGCTTGCAGCTGAAAATTTCGAAATGGCTAATTTCGAATTTAACGTATTCAAAACGAAACCAAAGGAAGGCTGGAACATAGTCGAAGAAATCTTTTTGTACGGGAAGTCTTCTCCGTCAATCGAAAAGGCAGTGAAGAAGGGTCAGGAGATAGGGAGGGCGGTTAATGCTTGCCGAACACTTTCCAACACGCCTGGTGGCGATATCACTCCAACATCGCTCGCACAGGCCGCTAAGAAAGCCATGAAGGGGTTGCCGGTACGAGTGACCACACTGCACACAAAAGAGATGCAGAAACTTGGAATGGGTGCTCTTTTAGGGGTTGCTAAAGGTTCGAGTGAAGCGCCGACGTTTACAATCCTTGAGTATAAAGGCGGCAAAGGAGCTCCTGTCGTGCTGGCAGGCAAAGGCGTCACCTTTGATAGCGGAGGGCTCAATTTAAAACCTTCAAACGGCATATATGAGATGCATATGGACATGTCTGGGGCTGCCGCGGTTATTCATGCAGTAGCTCTGGCGGCACGACTAAAACTCAAAACATCGGTCATCGGTCTCATCCCTGCGGTTGAAAATATGCCAGGGAATAATGCTTATCGACCAGGGGATATATTGAAGTCTCTTTCCGGAAAAACAATTGAAGTGTTAAACACCGATGCGGAAGGACGACTTATCCTTGCCGATGCGCTTACGTATGCAAAGCGATTCAAACCGTCTGTCGTGATCGATGTCGCAACGCTTACAGGCGCGGCGCTTTCCGCACTCGGACTTCACGCAAGCGCTCTCTTAACTCGCGATGATAATCTTGCCGAAAAAATTGCTCAGGATGCTGAAACTTCAGGTGATTATGTATGGAGGCTTCCATTATGGGATGAATATGAAGAGGGCGTGAAGGGCACATTTGCAGATCTCGCGAATGCAGGGAATGGAAGCTCCGCCCGCTACGGAGGCGCGATTGAGGGCGGTATGTTTCTCTGGCAATTTGCAAAAGAACTGGAATGTCCGTGGGCGCATCTCGATATCGCACCGCGTATGACCGCAGCACCGCAAGATGAACTTGCCAAAGGTGCTGTCGGCGCTCCAGTCCGTCTCCTGATAAGATTTATAGAACAATGGAAACCGTAGTTCCCAAAACTGGATTCTCAATAAAAACAGCCTCGTACGAAGGTCCATTTGAAATACTTCTCGACCTTATTGAAGCGCGCAAACTGTTAGTCAATGAACTTGCCCTCGCAAACATTACCGAAGAGTACGTTCAGCATGTACGTGCCCAGGAAACTTTCCCTGTTGAAGAAACCGCAAATTTTATCCAGATTGCTGCGACGCTCCTACTCATCAAATCAAAGTCGCTTATTCCGGACCTCGAGTTAACTGACGAGGAGAACGCCGATGTTGAAGATTTGAAACGACGTCTTGCGGCATACGAGAAAGTCCGTAGCGCGGCACGAGAACTTGCGCGAATATATGGTAAGCGGGTCATGGTACCAGCGGGGGAGCGTGCGCCAGAAGTCTCTTTTTCGCCCTCACAAGATTTGTCTGCCGCGGCTCTAGCGACAGCACTCGCACGAGTTCTCGCTGCCCGTGAAGCTGTTGAAATACTCCCCGAAGTCCACGTAAAGCCGCTTGTGACAATTGAAGAAATGATGGACCGTCTCGCTAAACGCGTTGAAAGCGCACTAACACTTTCGTTCAAAGAATTTGCCGGAGGGACGAAAGAGAAGGTAGAGGTTATCGTTTCCTTCCTCGCGCTTCTTGAGCTTGTAAAACAGGGCGCGGTCGCCGCTGAGCAGTATGATGTTCACGGAGATATTCGTATCAGCCATACTGCGCCGGCGTCCGTTCCACGTTATGGATAGATGTTTTCCACAAAAATAACCGCTGTTCCATCTTATAGATAGTACGTTATGATGTGGAGAATGCTTACTCCTCCAGCCGCTCTCCATGCGCTCCTTTTCGCCTCGGGCGAACCTCTTAAAAAAAAGCAGTTAGCTACACTTCTTAACCTGAAAGAAGAGGAATTAACTGTAGTAATTGCCGCTCTTAACAAATTGCTTGCCGGAAGCGGCATTGCTCTCATTGAGACTTCTGCCGAACTCGAATTACGAACGGCTCCTGAAGCCGCTAGTCTTGTAAAGAAACTCCGCGAAAGCGAGCTCTCACGTGATCTGGGGGCGGCCAGTCTAGAGACGCTTGCGGTCATAGCCTACCAAGATGGATCGACCCGCTCTGAAATTGATTGGGTACGAGGAGTTAATTCTTCGACATCACTCCGCAATCTTCTGTTGAGGGGTCTTATTGAGGGGAAGGAAGACGAGCGAGATAAGCGCCGTATTCGTTACAATCTCACAACCGAGGCACTAGCTCATTTGGGTATTACAAATGCGAGTCAACTTCCTCGAGCAGAGGAATTACGAGCTGCAGCTGCGCAAATTATTGAGGAAGAAGCGAAAGAGACCGCTCAAGCAGAAGTAGCTTAAGTTACTGAGTATGGATACTGTTGATTTACAAAAACTTGCAACGCGGACTCGGTATATGCGTGAGACAAGTGTCGCGCTGCTTGTATCAGTAGGGCTTCTTGTTGTATTTCTTTTCATACCACTTAAAACGCAAAATGTTTCGTCGGAGCCGACAGTGATTGTCGCAACCTCGACGATTCCGAACGCATTTGCTCAGATTCCGCTCGAAGCTAAAGCAGCTATTGTCTACGACCTTGCATTTGGGACAACGTTATATGAGAAAAACGCAGATGCACAACTTCCGCTCGCTTCCTTAACCAAACTTTTGACGGTGTATGCGGCACTGACCGAACTGGCACCACATACCCCTATTACTATTTCAACGGAAGCGACCCATCTCGATGGCCCGCACGCTTTTACCAAAGGTCAGACTTTTACACTTTCTGATCTAGCGCGACTCACGCTCGTAGCATCTCTTAATGACGGGGCAGCGGCCATCGCACTTGAAACTGCAGCACGAAAAAATGTTTCCCCTCAGCAAGCGCTTGCAGGAACGGCAGCGGCACTGTCCCTATCTCAAACCTATGCGGTGAATGGCAATGGGCTTGATGTTAATCCAGCGATTTCTGGCGGTTATGGCTCAGCTCACGATCTTGCTCGACTCGCCGGCGCACTACTTAAAAAAGCTCCCGATATCGCCTCTGCAACGACTCAAGATTTCGCACAAGCAGCATCCCTGGCGGGAACTATATTCAAGGTTAAAAATACCGATCCTATAGTGGGTACCATTCCACGGCTTCTTTTGTCAAAAACTGGTTTTACTGATCTTGCTGGCGGAAATCTTGTACTCGTATTTGATGCGGGGATCCAGCACCCGATTGCTGTGGTCGTACTCGGATCTTCAATGAAGGCTCGCTTCACGGACGGCAGTGCACTTGTTGCTGCGACAATTGCACACTTTGCCGGAGTACAGTCTTTATGATCACCTCAAATCTGATCAAAATATTTATTCCAGCAACCTCCGCGTTTGTTATTGGAATCCTTTTTGCACCAATTCTGACTCATTATTTGTATAAGCATCGGGTCTGGAAGAAAACAAAAGGGAAGATTGCCCTCGATGGCACAACGGCGGTTGAGTTCGAAAAACTTCGCACAAGTGAAGAAACTTCAACACCTCGAATGGGTGGGATTCTTATTTGGGTGAGTGTGATTATTGTGACGGTTGGTACATGGGTGCTTGCGCGGATTTTCCCGACGTCCTTGTTTGAAAAACTTGATTTCTTGAGTCGAAGTCAAACGTGGATTCCACTGTTTTCTCTTTTGGCCGGAGCTCTTATGGGGTTTGTAAATGACTTACTTGATATTCAGCCTTCGGGTGAGCGTGGTGTGCGTCTACGCACACGACTTCTTTTTGTTACCGTCATTTCTCTCATCATTGGTTGGTGGTTTTACGCAAAACTTGGTATTACCGCAATTGGAATTCCGGGGGACGGCGGACTTGAGATAGGGGTACTTGTGATTCCTCTCTTTGTTTTTACATCACTTGGTCTCTACGCGGGAGGTGTCATCGATGGTATTGATGGACTCGCGGGCGGAGTTCTCAGTTCAGCTTTCATGGCATATGCGGGTATAGCATATCTTCAAAATCAACTAAACGTCGCAGCGTTTTCAGCGACCGTCACCGGAGCCATACTCGCGTTTCTCTGGTTCAATATCCCGCCTGCGCGATTTTGGATGACCGAAACAGGCACGATGGGGCTTACTATGACGCTTGCGGTTATAGCATTTATGACAGACACACTGGGAAATGGTTATGGGGTCGCGGCGCTTCCCGTCAT
This sequence comes from Candidatus Kaiserbacteria bacterium, assembly GCA_023267775.1. Classification (GTDB taxonomy): domain Bacteria; phylum Patescibacteriota; class Minisyncoccia; order Phycocordibacterales; family Phycocordibacteraceae; genus C7867-001. The sequence goes on from JAHFMQ010000001.1 coordinate 6,663, forward strand.
TGCATTTCCGCTTGTCATTACGGTTCTCTCAAACGTTATACAAATCGCTTCAAAAAAGTTTCGAGGGAAAAAAGTATTTCGTATTGCGCCACTGCACCACCATTTTGAAGCAATTGGATGGCCGTCTTACAAGGTCACGATGCGCTACTGGATTATTTCAATTGTGTGCGCCGTACTTGGAACGACTATCGCCCTTCTGAAATAGTATGAAAATTATTTCCGGCGATCGCATCCTTCTCATGCTGGTGTTAGTGAGCGCCTTTGCGGGCTTTGCAATCTTTGCATCGGCAGAACTTGGTCTCCTTGCTCGGGAAAGTAGTTCGATATCTCGAGACATTATGTTGCAGGCTGGTCTCGGGCTCGGAATAGGGTTTTTGGCTCTTTTTTTTACCCGATCTGTTTCTTTAACAATCGTAAAACGTTTCGCCCCTTATATCTACGTGCTCACTATTCTTTTTACATTATGCGTTTTTATACCGGGCATTGGATTACACGCAAATGGCGCAACTCGTTGGGTTAATTTTGGTTTTACTACGGTACAACCAGCTGAGTTTTTAAAAATAGGTTTCGTGCTTGTGCTTGCGTGGTGGCTCGCATCTCATGCACAGCAACTCTCTAATCCGAAGAAAGGGTTATTACCGTTTTTAGGCCTCCTTATTATACCGGCAGTTGTTTTGGCGATACAGCCGAATAATTCTATGATGCTGCTCATTCTTTTGACTGGTATGGTGATGTATTTTGCCGCCGGGGCACCATGGCGAGATTTTCAGTTTCTTGCGGCCGGAGTAATTATCGCCTTCGCAGTTATTGTCATAGCACGACCATACGTACTTGAGCGCATTAAAACCTTTATCAACCCGTCAGCAAATTCCCTTAACAGCGGCTACCAGATACAGCAGTCACTAATTGCAATTGGTTCGGGTGGTCTTTTTGGAAGGGGGCTTGGCCAAAGCGTTGAAAAATTTAATTACTTACCAGAACCTGAGGGAGACTCCATTTTTGCTGTCTACGCTGAAGAGACAGGATTTATTGGAGCATTTATTCTACTTGCGCTTCTTGTGGCTTTTGCGGCGCGGGGAATTGTTATTGCCGGGCATTCTCATGACCTCTTTGGTGGGTGCGTTGCGCTCGGTTTTTCTTTTATGATTATCCTGCAGGCGTTTATAAATATTTCGGCCATGCTTGGTATCATTCCGCTTACAGGATTACCGTTACCGTTCGTTTCTCGTGGTGGAACATCGCTCGTAGCCATTCTTACCATGTGCGGCTTCATTCTAAATGTTGCCGCTCATAGAAGGGCATAAAACTGATACAATTAAGGCAATTATGATTATAGTGTTTACCGGCGGTGGAACAGGAGGGCATTTCTATCCGATTATCGCGATAACCGAAGCTCTTAGTGATATTGTGCGCGAAAAACGGCTGATTGCTCCATCACTCTATTACCTCGCACCAAATTCTTTTGACGACAACGCCCTTTTCGAGAATGGTATTAGCTATGTTCATATTCCGGCAGGGAAAATGCGCCGGTACGCTTCGGTGCGTAACATCACTGACATCTTCCTTACTTTTATTGGCACTATTTCAGCCTTAATTACCTTATTCCGTCTCTATCCGGACGTTGTCGTAAGTAAGGGTGGTTACGGTAGCGTTCCTACCGTTCTTGCGGCTCGACTCCTGCGGATCCCTATCGTCATTCATGAATCTGACGCAAAACCAGGCCGAGCAAATCTGCTTGCTGCGAAATTTGCTCAGAAAATTGCTATCTCTTTTGAGGGAGCAGCACAATATTTTCCTGAAAAGGTGCGCGGCAAGATCGCTCGCACCGGTATTCCTATCCGCAAAGATCTTATGCGACTTGAGACTGAAGGCGCGCAGCAATACCTCAAACTTGAGACGGATATTCCAACCGTTCTTATCCTCGGCGGCTCACAGGGCGCCATGAAAATAAATGAGATCGTTCTCTCAGCGGTAGAGCGCCTTGTCTCATTTGCAAATATTATTCACCAGACAGGACGTGCAAACTTCAAGAACGTGGAGGCAATTTCAAAGGTCGTTCTTGGTAAAAACTCCCATGGGAGTCGGTACCACCCCATCGACTATCTGTCCGAAGTTTCTCTCCAGCGGGCTGCAGGTGTTGCCAATATTGTCGTTTCGCGAGCGGGCGCAAATTCCATCGCAGAGATTGGCCTCTGGAAAAGGCCAGCTATCCTTATCCCCATTCCTGAATCAGTAAGTCATGATCAAAGAACAAATGCGTACGCATACGCGAAAACAGGCGCTGCCATTGTGCTTGATGAAGAAAATTTGACCCCGCACATTCTCGTATCAGAAATTGAACGTATCCTAAACGACCCTGAACTTGCGAAGCGTATGAGTAACTCTGCAGAAGGTTTTACCGATCCAGATGCTGCACGGATTCTTGCAACTGAAGTATTAGCGATAGCGTTGTCTCACGAATCATGAACACTGTCGTCACTCGTTTTGCTCCGTCCCCGACTGGATTCATGCATGTAGGGGGAGTGCGTACGGCTCTGTACTCGTGGCTTTTCGCGAAGAAGCACAAAGGCCGATTTATTCTGCGCATCGAGGACACCGATAAAGAACGAGAAGTTCAAGGCTCTATTCCGCACATCATCGAGTCTCTTTCCTGGCTCGGTATAGCGTGGGATGAAGGGATAGATCGAGGAGGTCCTCATGCTCCTTATATACAGTCGGAACGTCTTGGTCTCTATCGTTCTTACGCGCAAAAATTAATTTCATTAGGCCATGCTTATGCGGATCCCTATTCTGAAGATGAACTCGGAGCGCTCCGCGCCAAAGCAGAAGGGGAGAAGCGGCCATTTCTTTTTCGTGATCATCGACCGGAAAATCCTGAACCCTGGGATGGAACAAAGCCGTTGCGCTTTCGAGCGCCAGCCATTAAGCGCTACGAGTGGAACGATCTTGTCCGCGGCAACCTCTCTGCTGGTGAAGAAGCTGTCGATGATTTTATCTTAATCAAGAGTGACGGGTATCCGACCTATAACTTTGCACACGTAGTCGATGACATCGAAATGCAAGTCACTCATGTCATGCGCGGTGAGGAATTTATTTCTTCAACGCCAAAATTTCTTTCGCTCTATGAGGCTCTTGGAGCAACACCACCAGCTTTTGCCACTCTACCAGTTATTCTCGCCCCAGGTGGACATAAAAAGCTTGGTAAGCGTGACGGCGCAAAAGATATTTTAGATTATCGTACGGAAGGATATCTGCCTGAAGCGATGGTAAATTTTCTTGCACTTTTGGGATGGAATCCGGGTACTGAACAAGAATTTTTTTCGGTACCAGAACTCATTGAAGCTTTTGATGTAGATCGCATCCAAGTGTCCGGCGCTGGTTTTGACGAAACAAAATTAAAATCGATGAACCAATACTGGATGAGGAAACTTTCAACTGATGACTTTATACAACGCGGTTCTCTTGAAGCGTCTGATGCCAGAAAACTTAAATTGGCAGTGCCGCTTCTCAAGGATCGCGCACAAACATTCATGGAAGCTCGTACCATGCTTACCCAAGAACTCTCCTGCTTATTTGAAACTCCATCTCTCACTAGGGATCTTATACTTGCAAAAGAGCTTCCAGGACGTTCAGATACCGCAAAAGAGGCACTCGCAGGCCTTTCTGAGCTCATACGTTCGCTTCCGCAAGGCGAACTGACCGCAGATACCGTAAAGATAGCTCTCATGCCGCTAGCGGACGCAGAGGAGGCAAAAGGGAAGGGCGGGCGTGGTGCGGTTCTCTGGCCGCTGCGATATGCGCTATCAGGACAGGAGCGTTCACCTGATCCGTTTACACTTATTTCAATCCTCGGTCCAGAAGAATCAGTTTCGCGGATACAGAATGCTATTGGTATACTCGAAGGATGATACGTATCGGGCTTTTCCTTTTTTCACTCACGCTTCTGACATTTTCCGTCGTCACGACTCCACGACACACATTTGCGGATGCCGCATCGGATATCCAATCGCAAATAGACGCAAACAAACAGCAGCTCTCATCACTTGAGGCAGAGATAGCAGCTTTTCAAAAACAACTTGATGACCTTGGTAAGAAAAAGAACACGCTCCAGTCGACCATTAGTTCGCTGACTCTATCGCAACAACAACTTACAATTCAAATAAAAGTTACTCAAAATAAAATTGCCTCAGCAAATTTACAAATAAAAGAATTATCTCTTTCTATTGGTGATAAAGAAGCATCAATAGCTTCCGACCAAGACGCCCTATCGAAGGCGCTACGTAGCGTTGCAGAGGACGAGGGAGTTTCATTGGTTACGCAGCTCATTTCTTCAAATTCTTTAGGCGATGCTTGGCAGCAGGTTGACCACACCATTTTATTTAATCGAGCGCTTTCTGAAAACATAAACCGCCTGCGCGCCGTGCGCGAAGAGCTTGCAACAAATCGTGATCAAGTCACGGCGACTAAAGCAACGCTCGTGGCGCTTCAAAAAGATTTGACACTTCAGAAACGCTCAGTCGATGCAGGGAAAACAGCTCAGCAACAGTTGCTTCTAGACACAAAAAATCAAGAGACGAATTACCAGAAGTTGATCATGCAGAAACAAGCCGCTGAGAAATCCTTTGAGCAGCAGCTTGCTAATTTACAAGGGCAATTAAATCTCATCGTGCATCCAGGTCTTCTCCCGAAAGTTGGTTCAGGAGTGCTTTCGTGGCCGTTTAGCAGCGCGTTCATGCTTAACTGCGCGCAGCGCAATAGCCTGTTCGGCAATTTATTCTGCATCACTCAATATTTCGGCAATACGCCATTCTCGACCGCAAACCCTCAGATTTACAACAACCACGGGCACAATGCCATTGATTTTGCTGCACCTATTGGAGCTCCAATTCATGCGGCACTTTCTGGTATTGTGCTTGGAACCGGGGATACGGACATTGTCTATGGATGTAGAAATGGTTCTTTCGGTCGTTGGGTGATGATCCAACATTTCAATGGTCTTAATACCATGTACGCACATCTTTCCGTCATTGATGTTGCGAAAGGGCAGTCCGTAAACACTGGGCAGACAATCGGTCTCTCGGGCATGACGGGATACGCCACAGGACCCCATCTGCACTTTGGCGTGTATGCGACCGAAGGTACAAAAATAATGACGCTCCGCGAAATCAGAGGAGCGAGTCGAGGTTGTGCGGATGCGGTAATGCCAGTTGCAACACTCGACGCGTATCTCAACCCACTTTCGTATCTCTGATATATGTTAAACTCAACCTCGTTGCCTTAGATTAGAATAGACATGGACACTCCTCCTCCATCCAGTAACCCACGAAAGATTCCTTTTACGCTCGTTAGTGTGCTGTCTATTTTTGTGATAAGTATTTTCGGTATCATAGCGTATACAAGAGTCGCTGATACAAATATTTTTCCTACGAACAAAGCTTTTAAGCAACCTGAAGTTATCACTACTTATTTCCCTTCTCTCAACATTGGGGAAGTGAGACCCGACCCGACAAACAACCACTTTTTTTGGGTACTGGCGTATAGCAGTCTCATGCAGATAAATACCGAAACTCAAGACATTGTCGATTTTGCGCAAAAGATTCGTGAGACAGGCTTCTCTGATGTAGTTCAACTGGGGGATCGCCTGTTTTTGGGTCATCAAGGAGTGCTGGAATACAATCTTCGTACTGGAGCAAAGAAGCAGTATTCGGAAAATAATGGTTTAGCGAGTAATGACAACATACGTATGACGGTTGATCCTTCTGATAGCGATACTCTATGGATTAGTACGTTTGCTGGTCTGAATAAGTTAACCATTTCATCAGGCCACATCGAGACGTTTCGATCAGAAATGGGCATACCGAGCACTGACCCGCAAGGAGGACTGCAACCAAAAGTAATAGGTATCGATAATAATTATTTGTGGGTTACAGTAAACACAAATGTTTCTACGACAGGAGGTGTGGCACGTCTTGATAAGAAAACTGGTATTTGGAAATCATGGGGATATACCAGCTTTGCATCTGCAGCACAAAAATCGCGCTTCGACACATTTGCAGCGGCTGCAGACGGCGAGCGAGCTATATTAGAAGAAACTGGCGCTATCGGTACTCTCTATAACTACAATTCCGTACAGGACGTGTGGCAACCAATAAAGGTTCCTCAAAAAGACCCTGCAGGTGTTAAATACCTATCGCTTAAAGGAAATCATGTTTACTATCTGTCTTATGATGATACTCCGATAGACTTAAATATTGCTACTGGAGTCGCACACAGCCTGTCCACCATTGATTTGTCATTCGGTCAACACGCGATGTGGTTTGATCAACAACAGAACCGTATGATTTTCTATCCTACAGACACATGGAAGAGAGATCCTCGTAACGCAATTAAAATACTATCGCTTGATGGAAGTAACTCATTGACGAGTTTCCCTTTTGTCGCATTTGAAAAAAAGTTTCGCTTGATAAATGTGGCACTCATGGATGCTCAGGTTAATCGTATCCTCCTAAAGGACGCTGACCGACTCTTAGAATATGACGTACCGAAGAGTTCTATCCGCACACTTCTTCCATACAACGTTCAGATCGCGCAATTTCTTGACGATAAGATAGTTGCCCTCAATCTTGAACAGTGCGGCATGGGTGGTTGTGGACCAACGACAACAGCTACCGTTTTGTCAGTTAATAGTGGCTCCATTGATTTCGATACCGAGTTTTCAAAGATTGAAGTTCCTTACTCCTATATCGATAAAGCTTCACACGGAGTGTATTTGTATGAGTCTTCTGGTGAGAGAGGTCTTATCGATTTTCACCCCACCAATATTTATAAATTAAGCATGCTGACAAAGTCATTCGAAGACGTTAGTACCACATCGGCACAAAATTTATTTCCAATTTTGAAACCATACATCACATACAGCCAGAGCCCAGATGGACTGTATTATGTCGCCTTTAAGTTCCCCCAGATAGGGGATACTGCAACGTTTACTTTGCAGAAAGATTCTACTCCCAGTGTCCGCTCAACCCCATCCATTTCGGGATTGCTTGTGGGCACACAACCTGTAGGCGCCTATGGATCAGTCATCTCAGGTCCGGTGCAAGCCGATAATCTCAACTGGTGGAACATCAACTACGAAAAGGGTGTCGACGGCTGGACTGATGAAAATTCTCTTGTGCAGGTAACGCCGACACCCCTGCCGATACCTACATTTTTATCCATTGACGGTTCGGAGACATTAACATCTACTCCTACACCAACTCCTTTGCCTTCAAAAAAGTTTGTTATTAATGATAACGTCAGAACCATTAGTGAAGCTGTAGACACACTAGAATTACCAGTTGCGTCTACCACAGCTATCGATTTCTTCACACATGAACTTGATAAAAAAATAGAGGTACGCTCTTATTCGTTTGATCCTATACACTCTGGTATTGTTTGGATCGGAACTAATCGTGGACTTATTCGGCTAGATATAACGACGCACGAACATCGTCTATATACAACCGACGACGGTCTTCCAGACAATGACATTCTCAGTGCCATATCTACCGGAACTTTTGTCGCCGTGCAACATTCAAACGGCGTGTATGTGTATAATTTCCAGTAAAACAAGCCGCCTGTCCCATCCCCGCAGCAGAGCTGACAGGGCATTGGGCAGGCGGCTACCGTGGTGTTTTGCTAGACAAAGTGCGCTCCACCGAGCGCACGGCCGCAACCCGCGTATGCCGCACAAAGCCGCGGCGCGGGAATTGCGGGGCGGCGATTCATCCCCGCTCCAAAGGGGCGGGGCATTCTCGCCGTCCGCTAGTAAATATGAAGCCTAGCAAGCTTTCGTATCTCTAGTGCGCCACAGGAGAAGGGAAGCGTACGTACGGTACGGTGACCATTTTTCTGCAATGGCGAGTAGGGAAGTACGTGGAGTATTTTTCGGTAATTTATAAATCATTTCAATCGCACGAATGAGACCAAGATCACCTATAGAGAAAACATCTTCGCGACCAAGAGAATGCATCATAAACATTTCTACTGACCACGGGCCAAGTCCCCATATAGCAAGAAGTTTTTCTGCGGCATCTGTCTCAGAAAGTTTTCTTAATGATAAGAGGTTAAGTTCCTTGTCCTTGACAGAAAATGAGATTGATTTCAATGTCTTTGTTTTGGCACCTGAAAGACCTGCTGTGCGAAATTTAGCTTCGTGAGTCTTTAGAACCGATTCTGGTGTCAGTCGATTACCACACACTTTCTTCACCCGAGCAAAAATGGTATCCGCAGCGGCCGTGCCAAGCTGCTGCGAAATAACAATTGCGATTAATGATTCAAACAATGCATTGCGTGTCCGCTTTTTTGAAAGTTGCAAAGGGAGGGAAGTGTGGTGTTCTATTGTTGTCTTGTAGAAATGCGGGTCTACAAGCTTAAAATGCCTAAGAGCTCTAGCTTTTCTCGTCATGCCGAGATACTACCATCGGCTTACCACTGTTGTATAATGCGAACACCATGTACGCGGTCTTCAAGGCCTTCTTCTGGATCTTCGTTCTCTTCCTCGCGCTGTCGTTCTTCGGCATCTCCGTCCAATCCATTGTTAGTTCTCCGGCTGGTCAGGAGAACTTTGGGTACCTCATCAATCTCCTCTCTCAAGGTTGGCGATTTGTAACGAGCTTTGTGCAGCATGTTTAATGTCATTATCATCCGACGTCTCTAACTTGCTCTGGCTTATGCGCAAAAGATATATTGTGCGAAGTATAACTAGAACAGGGTTAAGTTAGTATCTCGATCGCCCGATTGAAATTATTTTTTGGTCGCGAGAATAATGACTTGCAGTAGACTTATGATCGTACTCACAAATCCCGTTAGGAATGCATACGTCTCAAGATTTTCTTTCCAGTTCTTTCTCTTCCTCATAGGAGATACGATACCACGCTGTTTACTTCCCTTTTTAATGAATGCTGTGCTTAAAAGGCGTTTTTGACTGTAATCAAGTGCCATAATTAACAGTCAACATTAGAAGTAATGTACTCGTAAGCTTCGTCGACAGAATCAGCAAGCATGTAGAGCTTTGTATCTTTTTCGTCGATAGCTTTCCGCTCCTCATACAGTGTTTTCTGAATAAACGAAAGCAATGGTTCCCAATAACTTTTCCCATACAGAATAATCGGGACGGAACGGATTTTTTTTGTTTGCACAAGCGTAACTATTTCAAAAAATTCATCCAAAGTACCGAACCCCCCAGGAAAATAAACATACGCCTCGGACGCAAAGGTCAACATGACTTTTCGTACAAAAAAGTGATCGAATCCGAATCGCTCCGTTAAATACGGGTTGTAGTGCTGGACCTGCGGCAAATTGATATTGAGCCCAACCGAAGCGCCCCCGACTTCAAAGGCGCCTTTATTTGCCGCTTGCATAATACCCGTGCTTCCACCGGTAATAACCGCGAAACCTTTCTTTGAAAGCCTCCGCGCGAGCTCTTCAGCGTCTTTATAAGATTTATCGTCGAGCGAGGCGCGCGCGCTGCCAAAAAACGACACAGCGAGACCATATCGCCGAATAATATCGAATCCTTCGATGAATTCGGACATTATTTTAAATATGCGCCACGATTCTATTTTCTGCGGTCGACAAACAAGGAGTGGCCGTTCATTTGGCATCGTTCGCTGACCCTCATGGACGGCTTTTGCAAGTCGTTCTGCGGTAGTTTCAACAGATTGTTCGCTCGGTTGTGAGCGTATGAAAGGCGTAGCACCTGTCAAATCATCGTTCATAGGTTTTTCTTTCATGATACCAGACTAAGGTCCTTCGCAATTTGTTGCGCGCGTATAACCTGCTTTTTCAGCGGCAGGAGCGGACACGAACCACACTTTATTTGTATCAGAAATACGCTCCGCGCCAGAACACGTTGGGAAATAGTATTTTGTTCCTGATTTTGACGCCACAACCTGCCCTTCAGCCGTTGTTGACGCTATTTGGAATACTGAGGGGCCATTATCGATAGTCAAATTATTTGCCTCTCGAGCGTCTAATCCCGCGAGATAGCCAAGTCCGAAACTTAAGGAAGATGCCAATATGAGGATTGAAATAATAAGCACATCTCGGGGTATTTTGCCTATAAGGCTTTTGCATTTTTCACGGGTTTCTGCTATAGTCATTAGGTAAAACTATACCACTATGGCATCAACCAAGGCTGGGGGTTCAGCGAAAAACCTTAATGATTCGAATCCGAAATATCTCGGAGTAAAGCTCGCGGACGGCGCGAAAGCTCGCCCGGGCATGGTTATCGTACGCCAGCGCGGCACCAAAATTGAAGCTGGAAAGAATGTCGCCATCGGCCGCGATCACACACTCTTTTCTCTTGCTACAGGAACTGTTTCCTTCCGTACACGCCGTAAGACAAGCTTCACTGGCCGAAATTTCCTCAAGAAAGTTGCTGACGTCGTTTAAATTTAGAAAATCCCGTGGCGCGGAAGCGCCACGGGATTTCTCTTTATCTGCGAACTGTTTATTCAGCCTCGATTGTTATAGAAAATTTTCCGAAGGTGCCGGCGGCGGCAACAGGGATATCAAATGTGCCGACCTTTTTAATAGGCTTTTCAAGTTTAATCGCGTCTTCAGAGAGATCAATATGCGCCTGTTCTTTCGCAGCTGCTCGTATTTCGGACTCTCCCACCGCGTCGTACAAATGACCTTTTTCGTTCACTTTTGCTTTAATGACAATTTTTGCCGACTCAAGAGAAGCAATGTTTTGTGCGAGAAGTGCAGTATCGAGTGCAGCCCGGTCAGTCATCGCCTTAAGGCGTAGTTCAGCCTCTTTCATGGCCGAAGGTGTTGCCGGAACAGCAAGTTTCTTTGGGATAAGGTAATTGAGTGCATGCCCATCAGATATCTCGACCGTCTCATGCTCGCGGCCAATTCCCTTCACGTCTCTTCGTAAAATGACTTTCATGTGTGGGTAGAGTACCTTATCACTTCCCCGTAGTCAAAAATTCGATAGCTCGTACGGTTTGTGGGTCACGTTTCGCAGCGGCATCAGCGGCAGTGTATGGCACTACGATATCCGGAGTAATTCCATTACCCATAATCCAGTGCCCAGACGGGGTGACCCAACGTGCCACCGTGATTTTGAGCGATCCACCATCAAGATCAAGAAGTGTCTGTACGGAACCTTTCCCGAATGATTTCGTACCGACAAGAGTCGTTACATGAGCATCCTGTAACGCACCCGCAAAAATCTCGGAGGCAGACGCCGATCCACCATCTATAAGCACAGCAATCTTTGTACCTTTTGGCACATCATTGTACCCAAGACTGGTATGCACTTGGTTTGGCTCTTTACCACCAAAATCTTCAGTCACGATCGTAGCTCCTTTCGGTAGGAAATGGCTCGCCATATCGACAGCGGCATCAAGATACCCACCCGGATTAGAACGGAGGTCTATGATGAGCTTTTTCGAACCGGACGCCTTAAATCTCTCAAATGCCTGACTGAAGAGACTTGCCGAATTCGAAGTAAATTCATAGAGTGCAATGTTGTATACACCACTCTTTTCATCAAGAGAATCTTTCGTTTCCGGAACTTGAATAGTGTCCCGAATGACTTTAATTTCAGAAGATTTCCCCGCGCGAATGATCGTAAAGACCACCGGAGTACCAATCGGGCCACGTATTTTCTTTACTGCTTTTTCTGTTGAGAGTCCGTCAGTAGATTCCCCATCAATGGCGACAATTTGGTCCCCGGCCTTAATGCCAGCTGCATCAGCGGGAGTGTCCTTAAGCGGTGCAACAACAGTCAAAACTCCATTCTTGACATCAATTTCCATCCCAACACCAGCAAAACTTCCGGAAATATTGTCAGCGAAATTTTTAGCTTCCGCAGGCGGGAAGAACACGGTATAGGGATCTCCGTAAGAGTCAGCTAGGCCGCCAATCGCCCCAAACAAGCGCTCTTTTGCCGTCGGAAGAGTAGAGGAAGAGTGAGTAATGACATAATTAGTTGAAAGCGCATTCCATGCCTTCCAGAAGGACGCCATATCGACACTTGCGTCTGGGGTCGCGTCAAGTTTGTCACCTATAAAAGGGATGCGGGTTGCGATGGTTGTCACAGAACCATTTGCACCGACCGAAAGCCCGATAAAAAAAGAAACCGCAGCGACAAGGGCAAAAGAAATGCCGCGTTTCGCGACGCTTGTGCGATGATGTAATTCCATCTCGCGAAGTATACCACGCGATATATCGTCGTCGTGAATAAAAAGTTCGACAGATATGGCATATGTTATTCTACATACATGATATTTCGGTACGAGTATCAAGGCGGCGTATGGGTCGATCTTGAACAACCAAGCGAAGAGGAGATACGGCAGGTTGCACATGAATTTTCGATAGGCGAACGCATCGAAAAAGAATTGATTTCTCCAACCCCTACGGCTCTTGTCGCAAGTGATGCTGGTTCTGCCTTACTGGTACTCCACTTCCCTGCTCACGGCGCAGAAAATGGTGAGCCCGGAAGCCAGGAGATTGATTTTGTAGTGGGGTCTCATTTTATCCTTACGGTTCGGTATGAAATTGTCGCGCCGTTGTACAATTTAAAGAAACTGTTCGAAACTCAAAAAATTGTCGCTCCAAATACTCTTATTACCGCTGATGTTTTGTTCGAGATCCTATTTGTTCATCTTTATACGTCAGTGCGCGACCACATCAATCATGTCGTCGATCATCTTTCACGAATCGAACGAGATATGTTTGATGGATCGGAACGGACGACCGTACGTGCTATTTCAAGCACGAGTCGAGAATTTCTTCATATGGAAGCTGCTCTTGCTAATCAGGAGGAACCGCTGCAACGTTTCCTGAGTGCGTTAACGCAACATGATTTTTTCAATGCTTCATTTGCTGAACGTATTGAACATATTCTTACCGAACGAACGCAGGTCGCTCGCTTAGTTAATACACACCGAGCGGTAGCTTCCGAGCTGCGTGAGACCAACATCGCTCTTCTTGAAGCTCGTCAGAATGAGATCATGAAGACTCTCACGACCATGACCGTGCTTGTGCTTCCGCTTGAGCTTATAGCTTTTATTTTCGGTATGCACCTACCCGGGACACCGCTTGAAGGCGACCCAAATGCTTTCCTTATAGTAATGGCATTCATGCTTGGTGCAGTTGGACTTTTGGTGCTATATTTCGCTCGAAAACGCTGGATTTTCTAAGACATGGAGTGGCTCAAGCGAATTTTTAATAAAAAGAACGGCATACCTCCTGCTCGTTTGCCGCAGGTGTTCTTTACGAACACTTTGTCAGCCCATAAAGAGGTTTTTGTGTCGCAAAAGCCTCGACTTGCGCTTATGTATACGTGCGGACCGACTGTTTATAGTCGTGTGCACATTGGTAATTTACGTGCCTACGTATTCTCGGACACGATTGCGCGCGTCCTCATTTCCGCTGGGTATCATGTCCGGCGAATTGTGAACATAACCGATGTCGGACACATGGTTGGTGGCGGGGATCGTGGTGAGGATAAGATAGCTATGGGAGCAGCACGCGAACGAACCACGCCTGAAGCAATTGCCGAGAAATACACGAAATTGTTCCTTGATGATATTCACGATTTAAATATAGATACGGACAATATTAAATTTCCTCGTGCCACCGAATATCTTAAGGAGCAAATTGCATTAGCTAAAACACTCGAAGAAAAAGGTTTTGCCTATCGTCTTCAGGATGGTCTCTATTTTGATACACAAAAATTTCCAGACTATGGAAAGCTTGGTGATTTATCGCATGTAAAACTTGAGGCAGGTGCGCGTGTCGAGGTGGTTAAGGGAAAACGCCATGCCGCAGATTTCGTCTTATGGCGTGCAGCAAAACCAAATGATCTCCAGCAGTGGGACAGCCCATGGGGCCGAGGCAACCCTGGTTGGCATATCGAGTGCTCCGCAATGGCTCGTTCGCTCCTAGGGCAGGAAATTGATATTCATACAGGTGGCGAGGATCTGGCTCAGATTCACCATAACAACGAAATAGCTCAATCAGAGGCGGCTTCTGGTCGTACATTCGTTCGTTATTGGATGCACAATGCATTCATCAACATTGAACACGAAAAAATTTCAAAATCAATTGGCAATGTAGTTTATCTATCAGATATTACAGCAAAAGATCTGCATCCACTTTCCCTACGATATTTTTTCCTCCAGGCACATTACCGTACACCTGTATCTTTTTCGTGGGATGCACTTGAAGGCGCAGCGAGCGCGTTAGACCGATTGTGGAATCTTTCTCTGCATATTTCAAATGAGTCGAGTCGTACCAGCGCCCCGTCTGAGGCTCGAGATAGGTTTTTGGCGACTATTCGTGATGATCTTGGGACTCCGCAATCGTTGAGTATTCTTTGGGAGACGCTTAAAAGCGAAGATTATTCCCCTCAAGAGAAGTGGGGATTATTAGAAGACGCTGACGCGCATTTTGGGCTCTCACTCCTTCACCCTCCCGTCCATACAGCACTTCCTGAAAAGGATATCCCAAAGGAAGTGCAGGTAATGCTCGTAAAGCGGACTGAAGCGCGCACGAAGAAGGATTTTGCAGAAGCTGACCGCATTCGTGGGGATATTGAGCGGAGTGGATATCGTGTGGATGACGGACTGGACGGACCAGTGTTGATTCGTACGACTCTTTGATACAATCAGCGGCAATGGCTGCCGACCGGGATAGAATCCCTCCCCAATCTCTTGAATCCGAGCGCGCACTGCTCGGAGCATTATTGCTGAAACCTGATGCAATTCATGACGTTTCTGACCTTATTCATCCGGACTCTTTTTACGCTGAAAAACATCGCCTGATATTCGGAGCGATGCGCGAACTCGCAGAACGCGGTGAACCAATCGATCAACTTTCCCTTTCTGAACGTCTTCAGAGCCAGGGTTTATTGGAGCGTAGCGGCGGACGTAGTTACCTTGCCGAACTTGCTGGTTCTGCCCCGACACCCGGAAATTTTTCGCACTATGCTGAACTTGTTTCGCGGAAATTCCTTATGCGCTCGCTCATTGAGGCCGCTTCAAACATCACCGAATCCGCTTACGATGACGCACGCGAGACGATGCAAGTCCTCGATGAGGCTGAAAAAAGCATCTATGCTATAGGTAACGCATCTGCGGCTCACAAATTCACGGCGATTGGCGATAAAGTCCACGAAGCATGGGATCGAATTGAGGCTCTTTCCAAGAAGCAAGGCGGCATTCGCGGTGTTCCGTCTGGCTTCCCTGCGCTCGACAATCTTCTTTCTGGATTTCACCCTTCCGACCTCGTCATTCTCGCTGCCCGTCCTTCGATGGGTAAGACGTCTCTCGCTCTCGATATCGCACGAAACGCCGCAGTTCGGCACAATGTGCCCGTCGGCATCTTTTCTCTTGAAATGAGTTCGGAACAGCTCATCGACCGCATGCTCGCTGCGGAGTCATTTGTTAATTCTTGGAAACTTCGCACCGGACAGGTTAAAGAGGAGGAGGATTTCAATCGTATCCGGGACGCTCTTGAGACGCTCTCAAAGGCTCCAATTTTCATCGACGATAAGCCCGGTAACAATATTCTCGCGATGCGTGCGGTCGCACGACGCCTGAAGCGCGAGAGGGGTATCGGACTGATTGTGGTCGACTATCTCCAGCTTATGGCGCCGACTTCTACAAAAGCTTCTGATTCATTGGTCCAACAGGTCACCGAAATATCTCGTTCGCTTAAATCGCTCGCCCGAGAGCTTGAAGTTCCCGTCATTGCCCTTTCACAACTTTCTCGCGCCGTCGAACAGCGTGGTGGGAAACCTCGTCTCTCGGACCTACGTGACTCCGGAAGTATTGAGCAGGATGCTGACGTAGTGATGTTTATTCATCGAGATGATAAGCGCAACCCTGAGAGCGACCGTCCAAATGTGGCTGAGATTCTTATTGAAAAACATAGGAACGGTCCGACGGGCAAAGCAGAGTTGTATTTCGATGAGAAACGCGCGACATTCCAACCGATCGATACCGCAGGATACGGCGAGCTCGCAGCTGAATTCTAGTATTACATGGCACACGAAATCGAAGCAAAAATACTTAATATCGACGCCGAAGTAGTCGAGCAAAAACTCGTCGCGCTTGGTGCAAAGAAAGTGCGAAATACTAGATTGACCGTCGATTGGTACCGCCCGAAAGGGATCAAAGAAGGTGATGATCCTTGGTTCTTACGTATCCGTACTGATAGTGAAGGAACACATGAAGTAACTTGGAAAGCTAAGTCGAGTGCGCTCGGTATTGCGCGAAAGCACAAAGAGATCAATTTTCTGATTCCTGAACCGGACAAACTCGTTGATTTGTTTGAAGAACTCTCTCTTGAACAATACGCTCACCAGGAGAAAGATCGCATCTCGTATTTGTTACGCGACTGGACCTTCGATATCGACACCTACCCAAAGATGCCCGCCTACATGGAGATTGAAGGCTCAAGTGAAACGCACATTAAGGAAGCAATGAAGCTTCTTGGCGTCTTGCCAAATCAGACTTGGCCTGATGGCGAACGTACACTGATTCAACGGGAATACGGACTTGACTGGTACGACATGCGTTTTTAATTATGGATCACATTGATGAACTCGCCCATGCGCTCAGCCGATTGCCAGGCATAGGTCCCCGCCAAGGAAAACGCTTTGTCTATTATCTGCTTTCCGCGCCTGCTACCGAGCGTACGAAATTGGCCGAACTTATTGCATCCCTCGGAAAAGATGTCCGGCAGTGTCCAGAATGTCTCCGTTTCTATAATGGCTCGGCGGCAACTGTGTGCAATTATTGCTCTGACACAAAGCGTGACGAAGGACTTTTGATGCTTGTTGAAAAAGATCAGGATCTTTCAGCCGTTGAGCGTGCAGGCACCTATCGAGGTCATTATTTTGTTCTCGGGGGCGTACTGACGCTCACCGGTAAAGGCGCTATTCGCGAAAAGGAATTAGTAAAAATCATAGACAAACGTTTAAAAAATAATTTAAAAGAAGTTGTACTAGCCCTTTCAGCGACAAGTGAGGGGGAGCACACCGCTGACCGTGTTCGGGAACTTCTTATGCCTTACCGCGACCATTTAAAAATATCAGTGCTCGGCCGCGGCCTTGCGACCGGCAGCGAGCTTGAATACTCCGATGCTGAAACCCTTCGGGCTGCCCTTTCGAACCGTAGAGAAGCCTAAAAAGTGGTACCATAGCCTCCATGGAAGGACTCCCTATGCCGAGCGAAGAATCTTTTGAGATCAGTCCTCAATTGCAGTTTGCCGTGGGATATTTAGAAAATCTTGGACGAGAAAAACATCCGATAAAACCAGGGGATATCGTCATTATTCTAAATGGACCGGATGCGTTTAAACATCTGCGAGTGGTAACACCAAAGATAGACAGCGACACCGAATTGATCCAAGTTCAGCGCAAGGATCAACCAAATACGCCCACGTTCCCTGTGTATCTAAGCGGTGCGTACCACGTTATGGACTTTAATGATGCGTGTGTTTCAGCCTTGAAACACGAAGAGATCTCGCATCGAGGAACTTTCAACTAGTACCGTTCTTGAACGAAGGTGAGTGCGCGACCCTTGAGCGATGCACGGCCGGTGCGGCCGATGCGATGGATGTAATCCTCGTACGTTGAAGGAAGGTCGTAGTTAATGACGTGCGAGACAGCGGGAATATCGAGTCCGCGAGCGGCAACGTCGGTCGCGACGAGTACGCTTACCTTCCCTGCTTTGAACGCTTCGAGAGCGCGTATGCGAGCACCATGGGTCTTATTACCGTGAATGCTTTCGGCGTGGATGTGAAGACGCGAGAGGGCTTTTGCGAGCTTCTCGACACCGAATTTCGTGCGGCCGAACACAAGCACGCGACTGAATTCACGATCTTTAAGAAGTTCGGCAAGCACCTCAAATTTATCCTTTCCACGCGGGATACGAACGACATCTTGATCAATATTTTTGGATGTATCACGCGTCTTTACCGAGATGACGACTGGACTCGAGAGGAAATCTCCAATGAGTTTTTCGATTTCTCGCGACATAGTTGCGGAAAAAAAGAGTGTGTGGCGTTCCTTGTTCATTTTCCCAAGAATCATACGCATATCGTCGATAAAGCCCATGTCGAGCATGCGATCTGCCTCATCAAGGACGACGGTACCGAAGCCCGAGAGATCAAGCGCCCGGCGTTCCATCAAGTCTTTGAGACGTCCCGGGGTGCCGATGACGAACGCCGGATTGTGCCGGAGCTGTGATATCTGTGGACCGATATTCGCGCCACCGACCGCCACCATGCCGCGGAAGCCAAGTCCTTTCGCAAATCCTGCAAGCTCTTTCTCGATCTGCACCGCAAGTTCCCGTGTCGGCGCCATAATAAGGATCCGATCACCTTTCTGCTTCATCACTTTATCGATAAGAGGAATGAGGAATGCTGCAGTCTTCCCTGTTCCCGTCTCAGCAAGACCGACGACGTCCTGGCCAAGAAGGGCGTGAGGGATCGCTTTATCCTGAATCGGTGTCGGAAGCTCATATTTTCGAGCTTCAATGTTCTTCTTCAGGTGTGGATTGATATCGAAATCTGAGAATTTATGTTCGGGGACAAAGACAGGCTCTTCGGTCGTAACGACCGTCCTGTTCATAAACTTCGCAATCTCGGCTTCCGTCTCACCGAAAGATCCGAAGCCGCCACGACGACGTGCTGGTGCGCGTCCGCGATTACCTCCCGCACCGGGACGTCCGAAGGGACGCTGACCTCCGCCCATGTAACCGCCACTGCGACCTCCGAAACCGCTACGCTGCGGTGAGCGCGACGAATACGATCGCTCGCCTCCATGCGAACTTTCGTGTGATTTTTTATCTGACGATTGATGATTCCAACGCCCTACTTGCATAATAGTGTGTAGCTAAATAAATAAAATATAAAACAAAAGCAAAAAGCCTTTTTAACAGGTCTTGCTCTCGAAAACGGCACTCGACAGTGTGACGAGGCGTCAGAAGTTTAAGAAATCGAATCGATTTGCACTTTGAGAAGCGGTTGGCGATGCCCTTTGCGCTTGTAGTAGCGGCTCTTTGGCTTATATTTCACCACCTCGACTTTCTTATTCAATCCGGCGAGAACGACAGTGCCCTTGACCTCCGCACCCTTGATAGTGGGCGCGCCGATGGTCGT
>JAHFMQ010000002.1:0-7275 GCA_023267775.1 Candidatus Kaiserbacteria bacterium
GCCGTCTTGTAGCCACGCTTCGCGAGACGCATACCAAGGTCGCAATCCTCAGTAACGTTAAAAGCATCCCAACCCCCGAATTGGTGTAGCATGTCTGCACGAAAATGATTGGAAGTACCTCCAAGAGGAATCGGTGCCGAGATCGACTGAAATCCAGGAAGCACGAGATCAAACCAGAGTGAGTACTCCGCCGTAAAAAGTCGCGTCAGGATGTTTTGTTTCGGATTATAGAAATTAAGCTTGGCTTGGATGCACGCCACATCGGCACCGACTTTCTTAAAAGCGAGTACCGCCTTTTTGAGTTGGTCTACTTCAGGAACATCTTCGGCATCATATATGACGACGTATTCACCACTCGCGTAATTGAGCCCATAATTCATTGCTTTCGGCTTGGTCTTTGGTTTTGAGTGTGGCACAACCACGATTTGGAAATGTTCTGGCAGAGAAGCGGCGCTTATTTTTTCGATAGTTTCTAGGTCGTTCTGCTCAAGCAAGAAAAGAACCTGAAGTTTTTCATGAGGATAATCGAGTTTCTGCATCGCTTCGACGAACTGTGGCACCACCTGCCATTCCTTGTAGAGGGGACAAAAGATCGTGTAGGTAGGACAATCCTCATCTCGGAGGCTCTTTATTTCCTCTTCACCGATCTGGATTTCAGGAAATGTTTTATAGCTTCGGAAAATAATAAATGCGCCAAACAAAAGATCGAAAAAATACAGTACGGTCAGTACGCCAAAAATCGCCGTAGCGGTAATTTGCCAATTTAGAAAAAAGGAGTAAGCAAGGAGTCCAACAACTGCAACCAGCAGTATTTTCTGATGTCGCAAAAGATTAAAAAATGCCGTTTCGGAAACGTGTAAATTTGTATGATGAATAAATTCGTTTTCTTTATAGCGGAAACCAACCTGCTCCCCGTACGACATAACAGGAGACATCTGAGGATTTTTTTCCGATCCAAAAAATAAATCACGCACTTTCTGTAACATGCTCGTGCGTAGACCATCGAGGTTTAGTTTGTAACTGTCGAATGCCATAGCAGATTTACTGAGCGGGAGGAGAGTATCGACCCAAGATGCGATTCCAAGATATGCGCGCGAGTTCGACGAGCGTTTGTACGTAGGCGGCGGCGGTTACTTTTGATCCTGCAGGATTATCCCAGACAACCGGAAGTTCTTGTATTTTGAAACCATTTTTGCGCGCAATAACCAGTATTTCAATATCAAAACCAAATCGCTCGATAGTTTGGCGTGGGAAAATTACATCAGCTGCTTTTGCGGAAAATAATTTAAATCCGCGTTGCGTGTCCTCAATTCCCGGCACAGCCACCAATTGCACGAGCATGTTTGCGCTTGCGCCGAGTATCCTTCGGTGCCACCCATTGTGCTCAGAGACATCTTTGGTATCCGTGATGTGTATAGAACCGATGGCGACATCAAATCCTTCAGAAAGCGCTTGCATAAATGCATCAAGATGCGAGATATCAACTGAATTATCAGCGTCCATGAAGAGGCGATAGTCTCCAGTGGCGGCAAGCATGCCGCGCTTAACCGAAAAGCCTTTTCCGCTGTTCTTTTCATTCACCAGCACCTTCAAGTTTTTAATTTTCGAGCTGTGGCGGCGAGCAACGTCGGCAGTGCCGTCTTTCGAGCCGTCATCAACGACGATCACTTCAACGGCAGAAGGGTAGAGTGTGAAATAGTGCGCGATGCTGTCGAGCGTTTTCCCGATGCGCGCAGCTTCGTTGTAAGCCGGTATGACGATGGAAAGCAGGCTGTTATGCATAGATTTTTTTGAAAACAAAGAATCGGTATCCGATAAAGTTCCATGCAAACACAACACAAGTGCCGACGAGCGCTCCGACATTGGCGGCAAGCTGTGGAGAAACTTTCTGCACGAAGAGGGTAAATATTGTGAACGAGAGCGACACGTTTATCCAGAATCCTACCGCAGAAATAATGAAGAAAAGCACAGGCTCTTTGAGCCCTATTTTTGTGTCGTGTTCGAAGACCCACCATTTGTTGAGCACGTAGCTATTTGCGACTGCGGCGATAAAAGAAATGCTTTTGAAAAGAACGAACAGTCCACCATGAGCACCCGTACCGAAAAGAAATATGCAAATGTTAAGCACGAAGAAATCAATGATCGTGTTCAGTACTCCGACGCTAAAGAATTTTATAAATGTATACATTGGTGTGCGGGTGCAACGCAATCAACAGGGCATTACTCCTGCGAGTAATGCCCTGTCAAAAACTTGTGCCGAAGTAAAGATCGGAGTCACCTTCTCAATGTGACGGGGAAGCGATGCACCAGAACCCTAACATGTAAAAAGGGTCGATGTCAAGTAATCTCTCATCCTTGTCATCATCAAATTCCCCATCCTTCGAGGGAAGTAAAAAATCATTCAGACCTCCCAATAGGTACATTCTTATCCACATACGGTCGTCAGAGATAAGAATGTTGGCGGTAGGATAGGTTTGTGGGGAACCTAGAAGTAGCGTCTGCAAAAAGACGAAAGAAGCAGGACATTCAGAAGGCCGTGCTTGCGGCCGTAGCGGTTACCGGTCTTCTTGCAGTAGCGGCCGTGGCGCCGAACACATTACAGTTGCTCCGCTTTCTGCCAAAAGAAAAGTTCAACTTGCAGTATAGGGCAAAAACAGCAGTGAAGCGGCTTGTCGCGAAAGGTCAGGTGAAGTGGGTAGAAAAGAACGGGAAGAAATACTTGCGTTTGACGCCGAGCGGTCAGAAGATATTTATATTTGAGCAGGCAAAAGTATCGTTGCACAACCAGAAAAAGAAATGGGACGGTCGGTGGCGCATGATTGTCTTCGATATCCCCGAGAGACGTAGGGCGCTACGAGCGCGCCTGCGAGGAGTGATGCGTGAAATCGGATTCGTAAAGCTTCAGAACAGCGTGTGGGTGTATCCCTACGACTGTGAAGACTTCATAGCGCTTCTCAAGGTAGATATGAAGATAGGCAAGGATGTGCTGTATGCGATTGCCGACACGATCGAGAACGATACAGCGCTTCGTCAGAAATACAATCTGCCTGAGACTTGAATTATATACGTGTGGCGGTTATACGGCGATTACACCGCTACCTTCTTATTCTTCTTATTTGTGACGACCGCTACAAATAAGAAGGTTGTATGGAGGCTGGTTTTATTTAAAGTTTGAGGAAAGCCTAATTTCAAAAGATTGACTGACGAATGATTCTTGCGTAGTGATGCACTTTTGATACACTTGAGCGTATGGCCACCACAAAGAAACGCATCAACGTAAGTGTTTCCAAGGATCTTGATCTCATTCTTGAGAAGCTCGCCAAACGCGATCAAGTACCCCAAGCGACCAAGGCGGAACATCTCCTGCGTCTTGCTCTTGAGATGGAAGAGGACGAAATTTTGGACACTATAGCCTCGCGACGCGACCAAAAAAGTTCCAAGCTCGTGCCCCACGCCTCTGCATGGCGCTAGCGTTTGAGATCATTTATCACGAGACGGTCGTTGCCGTAGATATTCCTCACCTTGCAAAAGAGTGGCGCGGGAAGATCAGAAACGCCATTGAGGAGAAACTCACTACGAGTCCAGACTTTTTTGGCAAGCCGCTTCGACGTTCCTTAAAAGGATATCGAAAGCTCCGTGTTGGAGATTATCGCGTGATTTTTCGTATTCAAGGCACTAAGGTATTTGTCTTCGCTATTCTCCATCGTTCCGTAGTGTATAGAGAACTGGAAAAACGTTAGTTTCGCGCTACTCGCTGTAATCATGGACCCATGGCGGAATGCGATCTAAAATTGGACATTCTTGGAATCTCTAGTACTCTTCACTCGCTATGGCTGACCGGAAAGTAAGCGAAATACTAGCTTCTTCGACCGTATCTATCATTGAATTGGTAGCTGCGATTGTCGAGGAGGCGCAGGCGCGTCATGCGTCAGATATTCACATTGACCCAAGTCGGGACGGTCTTCGAGTACGTTTGCGTATCGATGGCGTTCTTCATGAGGTTTTTCAATTACCGAAGAATATTCATGCAGAGATCATTGCTCGCGTTAAAGTTTTGGCGGGCATGCGCACCGACGAGCACCAATCGACTCAGGATGGCCGTTTCCGTTATAACTTCAAGAACGGCGACACGCTCGATATACGCGTCTCCATCGCGCCGACGTATCAAGGAGAAAATGTCGTGCTCCGGTTACTTTCCGACAATGCCGCAAACCATACGCTCGACATGCTCGGGTTCAGCGCTGCTGACCGCCAAAAAATTCTCACAGCAATCAAGCGGCCGTACGGCATGATTCTCTCGACCGGACCTACTGGTTCGGGCAAAACCACGACGCTTTATACACTTATCAAGATGCTGAACGCTCCAGAACTTTCTATCGTGACCATCGAGGATCCTATCGAGTATGCGGTGGAGAAAGTTGAGCAAATACAGGTGAATGCGCGCGTCGGACTTACCTTTGCCAATGGTTTGCGCTCTATCCTTCGCCAGGACCCGAACATCATCATGGTTGGAGAAATTCGCGATGCAGAGACCGCTGCTATTGCCGTCAACACTGCGCTCACTGGGCACCTTCTCCTTTCAACACTCCACACGAACGACGCGGCAACTACGTTGCCGCGTCTTCTTGATATGGGTATCGACGCGTACCTCGTCGCGTCGACCATAAACATCGCGATTGGCCAACGGCTCGTGCGTAAAATTTGTACCAACTGTAAGAAACAGTCAGTTATTACAAAGGCCGCTGAGGAGACGCTCTCTGCAGTTCCTCTCAAAACTCCAGTTAAACAGGGAGACATTTTTTATTCGGGCGCTGGATGCGAAGCATGCGGAGGTACCGGCTATTCAGGTCGCCTCTGTATCAGCGAGGTTCTTGTTGCTGACAATGCAATTCGTGAGGCAATTTTGCGGAAAGCGTCTGCCGCAGACCTCCGTAAAATTGCAATCGTAAGCGGCATGACTACCATGCTTGAAGACGGTTTTGCAAAGGCGCGTGCAGGGGGAACTACCATCGAAGAAATACTTCGCGTTGTCTATGAGTAAACCAAAAACAATTAAAGAGGATTTTCGAGTGAAAGCAGTTAAGGCTTTTTTCGCTCGTCTCGGCGACTCCTCAAGCAATGTGCTTGGCGGACTTCGAGAATCACGCTTCTCACTCAAAGATCAAGTGTTTTTTGCAAAGCGCCTCTCATTCCTAATGAACGCGGGTATTACCGCAGTTGAAGGTCTCGATATTTTGCGCGAGCAAACGATTTCGAGAGGTCAGGCTCGGGTGCTTGATCAAATACTTACTGATGTCACGAACGGTCAAACATTGTCAAAAAGTTTTGCGAAATTCCCAAAGGTGTTCAGCGATTTTGCCGTTCACATCATAAAAGTCGGAGAAAGTAGCGGAACGCTTTCCTCGAATCTTGAATATCTTGCTGACGAACTCAAAAAGAAACAATTGCTCCGTCGCAAGGTAATCAGTGCGTTAGTCTATCCGGTACTCATCACGCTCGCAACGCTCGGCATCACGGCATTTCTCATGTTGTACCTCTTCCCGAAAATTATGCCTGTCTTCGCCTCTCTCCACGCGACGCTCCCGCTCTCAACCCGCATGGTTATGTTTCTCAGCGTTTTCTTCCAGCATTGGGGGCTCTTGATCATCGGACTCCTCTTTATTTCGGGAATTATTTTTAGCGTGGCGCTTGGACGCAGCACAACGCTCCATATGCTATTCGACCAGCTAATACTCCGCCTTCCAATTATCGGTACTGTTATTCAGTACTATAACGTCGCCAACGTGAGCCGTACTTTAGGACTCTTGCTTAAAAGCGGCGTGAAGCTTTCAGAGGCTCTTCCTATTACCGCAGACACCACAAAAAATCTCGTTTTCAAACGAGAATGTCAAAAGCTCGCTGAGGTGGTCGATCGTGGAGAAAGAGTTTCGACCTACCTCCGCAACAAGCGGCATGTATTTCCAGACATCTTCTCTCACATGATTGGCGTCGGGGAAAAAAGCGGTACGCTCTCGAACACGCTCGTGTACCTTTCAGAAATGTACGAAAACGAAGTGGAAGACTTCACAAAAAATCTTTCGACACTCATTGAGCCAGCACTCATGATATTCATGGGGCTTCTCGTAGGTTTTGTCGCCATCTCCATTATTACCCCGATTTATGGCATCACACAAAATCTTCACGGTTAATCGGGAAAGAGAGGGCGGATTTACGCTCATCGAACTGCTTGTCGTTATCGGCATCATCGCAGTACTCGCTACCCTTTCTCTTTTCGTGGACCTCAATAGCTTCCGCGGAGATGCTTTTCGCTCAGAAGTAACGTCGCTCGGTACTGCGCTTCAAACCGCACGTGCCGACGCGCTCAATAATGTCGATGAAGAAAAACACGGTGTCGCAATCCATCCCTCGGGATGCGACGGGTACGTTATTTTCGAGGGAACTAGTTCAACGACTGCAAATCATGCGCTCGATAACTGTGTCAAAGCGTCGTACGGAGTTAATTTTTTTCCGAGCTCTCCGACAGAAATTGTCTTCGACCAGTTGAGTGGAAATACCAATTTTGACGGCAACATCACCATCGTTGATCCAAATAGAAATATTTCCACAACGATCACCATCAACCATGAAGGCGGAATTAGTTGGTAACCAGAAAAAAAGAGGGTTCTCCACTCTCGAACTCATGATCGCCATGGCGATCATGTCGATCGCACTTGTGGGAGCTATTGGCGCAAACTACGCTGCTCAGTATTGGGTCATCACCTCACAAACCAGTAACGAAGCACTCTACAAAGCGAAAACCAAACTTGAAGACTTGCGTTCTTTAGTGAAGCAGGATTTTTATCAGGCAACCTCCAGTCCTCTGACACGCTCGGTCGATGCAAGCGACCCTAACGACGCTGCGTGTATAAGCGGTGGACTCTGCTACTTCACGCAAGCGATCATCACTGATCTTTCCTCATGCTCAAAATATGTCCAGGCACAAGTTTCTTGGCAAGTAAGTGGCTATGCAACGACGACCACCTCTCTTTTTACAAACCTGACGAATTCAGACGAGGCTATCGCACTTGGTGGGGACTGCATCCTTAATCAACCAACGGGGAATTGGAGCACTGCTCCGCAAAGCGTAGGCCAGCTCCCGTACAATCCTGGGAAATTGTTCACCGGCCTCGATGTGCTTCATAAAGTAATCTACGTGACGGCCTCGACAAGTCCCTATCTTCTTATCTACGGCACACCGAACGCCGTCGGGCAAAATCCAATTCTCGCAGGTTCTAC
>JAHFMQ010000002.1:7375-24519 GCA_023267775.1 Candidatus Kaiserbacteria bacterium
TTTCTGTTGGGTCATCAGCTCTATTTCGGTCGAGCATCTAATACAAGCGGACCAGAACTCTACGTGTTTGATGTGACGAATCCTGCTTCGTCATTGCTCATCATTGGACAAGGCGAAGTCGGCGCGGACGTTACGACACTTCGCGTGTCCGGTGCGTATGCGTTTATAGGCACCAGTAAATCTGGACAAGAGTTTCAAGTATGGAATTCCGATTATTCAGCATGGAATCCAAGCGTGTTAAACGCCGGTCGGCTCACGAGCTATTCGTTTGCGCACCTCGCTCCTGCCGGAATGGACCTCGACGGAAACTGGGTATATGCAATTAGCCAATGGTCGAGTGCTCCCGGGGATGTACTCCAAGTCCTTTACGCGCCATGATGCAATACCATTCACAAAAAAATACTCGAGGCTTCACGCTCATGGAGACGCTCATTTACATCGCCATATTTTCTATCCTGATGAGCGGGGCAGTTGTCGGTTCCTACAATCTCCTTGAAGGAGGAAGCCGCAATATGACTGCGACGGGCATTCAAGAGGAGGGAACTTTTCTTAATCGTAAAATTAACTGGGCGCTCACGGGTGCCACTGCCACTGTTGCCTCACCAAGCGGCACCACACTCACTATCACGCGACCAGACCTCGGGTCACAGAGTCCTTTGGTCATTATCGGCAACGGAACATCGATGACTATTACGCGTGGCGCGAGTACCCCGATAGTACTGAACAGTGATCGGTTCCCTGTTGCGGGTCCTTCAAGCGGACATATGTTTTCGATTCAGCCCGCAGCGGCTGGTCGACCTTCCTCGGCCACCGTAAGCTTCCAAATACTCGGGAAACCGTTCCTTTTTAGGACGTACATGAGGCAGTAGCACCTACACCATATATGTACTACGATACCGGCGTGAATAGAGGGAAGACAGTAAATAGCGGATATGTGGCGCTTATGGCGACTATCATTATCTCTATCATTCTTCTCGTTATGGCCGTTGAAGAAGGTCAAGCCGGATGGCATGCGCGCTTCAACATACTCGGCACTGAAGCAAAAGAACAGGCAAATGCTCTCGCAGAAGGATGCGCCGACCAAGCGCTCGCGGCTATCGTCACCGATCCTTCCTACGCGGGTAATGCGACAACTACCACGAGCGGTGGGACGTGTCATGTGTTCCCAATTCAATTCAATACGCCTACGACAGGATTCGTCACTATCAAAACTCAAGCGGAGGTCCGTAGCTCATTTGCCAATCTTGAGATTGCGATGAACATGAATCAGATTCATCTTGGCACGCCGACCCCGGGCAAAGGAACGTTGATTGTCGTAACGCAGGTGGTAAATGACGGAAGTGGAACTGCTGCTGCAAGCGCGTTTACGATGCATGTCGCGGCAACGAACCCCTCGCAAGCTTTATTCAGTGGTTCTGACAGTGGTGTTGCCGTTACTGTGGATCCGGGCGCGTATACCGTAACGGAAGATCCACTTTCTGGATACGCGACCACAGTTTCCACGAATTGTTCAGGCAACATTTCAAACGGACAGTTTAAATTCTGCACAATCACCAACGACGACATCATGACAACGCTTTCGGTCATTGCGAACGTTACCAACAACGACCTTGGAACTAACGTGCCAGCGGATTTTCCGCTCTTCATTGATGGAGCTCCAGCAACGCTCGGTACCAGATACACCGTTACCAGCGGTTCGCACACTGTGAGCGCAACAACACTGAGTGGTTACGCAGTTTCTCCATGGGGCTATGACTGTGCTGTCGGAGGGACAGTTACCGTCAACACGGGCCAAAGCAAAACTTGCATTATTAATTTTGATGATATTCCGCCGCCGACGCCAGCGTGCGCAGAGACTGTTTCAATTATCGACCGCACGGGGAGCATGTCGTCCTCTGACATGCTGAATGAACGAGCTGCGGTCATTTCTCTCGCCAACTTGTATTCAGCTGTGACGCCGCTTCCTAAAATGGGCGTCGGGAGTATTGGAGGATTGTACGGAAGCACTCCAGCAGAAGTGCCAGACAACACTCATCCCGTTGTCGGCTGGCTCACAACCACCTACAGCACGATTACGAACGCAATAACTCAGATGACCTCATCGAATAGTAGCGTCGGCAGCGATCTCTCTGCGGGTATCACCGTGGCAAATGCTGAACTCAACAGCGTGCGTCACGTTCCTGGTAAACAAAAAGTTTTAATTCTAGTGTCGGACGGAGATCCGAACCAGCCGTCAGGAAGTAGCAACTACGACACAGGTTTTCTTTCGGCAACTTCGAGCGCACAAGATGCCGCAGGCATTTTCTGGAATAATCCGACCGGTGCATATGCAGACGGTGGGACAGATGCGACCACCACCGTTTCCGGTAGCACGAGCCGTGAACGATTCTTTACGTTTGGCTTCGGTGGCGGCTCAGGTCTTCCTTCAGGCGCAACCATTAATGGTATTCAGGCGAGCGTAGATGCGTGGAATACCTCCTCTGCGCTCGGTGCTCCGGCTACGACAACACTCACACCATCAGCTTCAGGAAGTTTCGATCAATGGACCGCAAACACTGGTACCGATGTCTCTGCAGTTGCATCAAACGATAACGACACAAGTTACATCGACACTTCTGTAAGCATCAATAGTTTTGTCGTACCGGGCGCTGCAGTACCTGCGGGCTCGGCCATCAACTCAGTCACCATTACCGCAATCGCCAAAAGCACGGTCGCGGGTGCCATCATGCAGCTCGTTACCGAGAAGGGAGGCGCTCCAAACGTTGGTCCGAACAACACGCTTACCGCAAGCTACGCGACCTACACGCGCAGCATGACCACCGATCCATCGACGGGGAATCCTTGGACGCTCGCAGAAGTAAATGGATGGACGACACGATTTGGCGTACGTACTACAAATGCCGCCCAAACCCCGCGCGTGACGCAGTTTTATGTGACAGTGAATTACACGCCGACCGGCTCGACTGGATTTATTTCACCATCGGCGAATTCTTCTGACTCCGGCGGAAATGGAAATGGTTTTGAGACGAATCCAACCGGCGCATATGCCGATGGAGGATCCAGCGCCCTAAATTCAAATAACACGGGAGACCGTCATCGCTACTTCAATTATGGCATTTCATTGCCAGGCGGCTCCACGGTTACCGGTATTGAAGTGCGTCCAGACTGGTGGCTCGACAGTACGTCGGGTACAAATAGCGTTGATCTCGAACTCTCTTGGAATGGAGGAGGGGCGTGGACTGCAAAGAAAAACGATGCGAATGAAACGACGAGCGATACCAATAATAAAATAGTCGGTAGTACTGCCGATACGTGGGGCAGAGCGTGGTCCGCAGCATCCGATTTCACCAATGCAAATTTCCGCGTCAGAATCACCATGAATTCCTCTTCAAATTCTCGTGACTTTTCACTTGATTGGCTGCCAGTGAATATTTCATACACGCTTGCATCAGTGAACACTCCCGCACTTGTCCCGACCGCTTCAGGGACCTACCATCAGTGGACCGCCAACACCGGCACTGACGTCACCGCAGTAACGTCAAACGATAACGACACAAGCTATATCGACAATTCTGTAAGCCTCGATACGTTCGCTGTGCCAAACGCCGCCGTACCTGCCGGTTCAACCATTAATTCAGTTACTATTTCTACTGTCGCACGAAGCACGACAGCCGGAGCATCACTCCATCTCATCACCGAAAAGAGTGGAGCCGTTAGTCTCGACCCATCTCCAAAAACGCTCACCACAAGCTACGCTACCTACATGCGTTCTATGACTACCGATCCGTCAACCGGAAGCGCGTGGACACTCGCCGAAGTAAATGCGTGGACAACGAAGTTTGGCGTACGGACGATAAACGGCACTCAGACTCCTCGAGTAACTCAACTTTCAGTGTTAGTGAGTTACACGCCTCCACCACCTGCGACCGCGTGTCAGCTCGGTGTCGATCTCTCCTGGAATGCCGGTTCAAGCTGGTCAAATGAGAAGACTCAAACACTCACAAGTACTGAAACGACCTACACACTAGGAAGTTCAAGCGATGACTGGACGGGTTCACACACGTGGGCTCCTAGCGAATTTTCGAACGCCAACTTCCTTGCGCGTGTACGAGCGATAGATCCGGGAGCTAGTTGTGATAACTCCGCCATCGACCATCTCGACTGGCTACAACTTAAGGTGTTTTACACACAAAACGTGGACCCGGTGGTGGCCGCACTTAACGCCGCTGACGCCGCGAAACTCGCAGGGACCAACCTCTTTACCATCCACTTCGGTTCCGATCCCGCTGGATATCCTGGGAACGAACTTCTCGCAAATCTTGCAAGTGGCCCCACACCAAATACTACATATCCAGGACATCAAAACGGTTCATTCGCAGATCCGGGCGGCGTGACGACGGGGAATACAGGATTTCTTTCCCCGAACGTTCAGTCTGCGGACACGGGCGGGGATGGGAATGGTTTTGAAGTGAATCCGGCAAATGCTTTTGCCGATGGCCCCAGCGGGACCTCTGGTGCTGCTCAAAACATCGATGGTGCCGGCGACCGACATCGTTTCTCCGGATATAATCTTACGGTTCCTCCGGGCGGGACGATTACCGGTATTGAAACTAGACTCGACTGGTGGCTCGACAGTACATCAGGCACGAACAGCATGGACGTCCAACTTTCGTGGGACGGCGGCACATCGTGGACCTCAGCAAAGAATGATAACAACGAATCAACTAATACATCTAACAGCCGCACCCTCGGCAGTTCCGCAGACACATGGGGGCACGCATGGACAGCCGATCAATTAAGTAACACGAACTTTCGCGTAAGGCTTACATCAAACTCAACTGTAAGTACGCGTGACTTCTATCTCGATTGGGTGCCGGTGCGTGTCTCCTATTCGGTGAATACCGAAAACGGCGACGGCGACAATTTCTTTCTCGCTCCGACTTCTGCCGATATGCAAGGAATTTTCAACTTCATTGGTCAGCAGGTCTGTCCGGCGCTCTTGAATCTCGCGCCACCGACTCCACCGACCACTGGCACCATCCTCGTGATCACACAGGTCGTCAATAACAACGGTGGCACAAAGGTTCCTGCTGACTTCATTGCAAATATAAGTGCAACGAATCCATCTCAAGTTTCTTTCCCCGGTTCATCTACCGGAGTATCGGTGACGGTAGATCCGGGTGCCTATAGCATTACCGAAAACAACGTTACTGGATACAACGAAATCCTCGGAGCAACCTGTTCCTCGGCAACTGCAGGAAACATCATTGCTGGTGAGACGCGGGTATGCGTACTTACGAATGACGATATTCCGCCACCTCCACCGCCACCAAACTTCAACATAAACACTGGTTCTTGGCAGGAGATTCCGGGATAACTGGAGTCCTTGCGGAGAAGCGACGGGTGTAGTAGGGTTCCGTCAGCAATGAGCTCTAGCTCGTAAAGGGGAAGGGAATTGGGGGCCGTTGTGAAGAATTTACTTAATAAATAACAGATTAAAATGAAGTTACTTAGCAAGAAAGCACGAGGGTTCACACTCATCGAAATTCTCGTCGTTATTGGTATCATCGCGATTTTGGCGGCTATCGTTATCGTCGCTATCAATCCAGCAAAGCAATTTGCCCAGGCTCGCAACACCCAGCGAGAATCGAATATAAATTCGATTCTTAATGCTGTAGGGCAAAACCTTGCGGACAATAAAGGTGTCTTTGGTGGTGTTTGTGCAACGACACTTCCTGTGAACACTGCAAGTTCCAGCATCATTACAGGTGCAGGAGGTACCCTTCCAGCAGGTGACCCTGCCGACACAAAAGATTTGTCCTGTCTGACTCCGACGTACATTCCTTCGTTTCCGACCGATCCCACTGTAGCTTCGGGCGGTTATACTGGATATACACTTAGTGTTGACTCGGTAGGCCGTGTTCTGGTTTGTGCCCCAGCTTCAAACGAGGCAGCTCTTGGAACTCCAGCAGCTATCTGCGTTAAGCGCTAAAGAATTTTCTTAACAGGAAACAACAAAAAACCCCGCTTTGCGGGGTTTTTGTTTTGGTTTTTGACAAATTTTAGAAACATTATGAATCGCTTGACTTCACATCAAAAGGGGAGTATAGCAAGAGGGTACACATCGGTTGGAAGGGTGTTCCGTGATACAGAATGTGCAAAAAACGTCCGCTTTAAGCGGTATTATTCATCTTTTTATAACGTATGGTTATCTCGCATTCACATGTAAAAACCGTTCTCGTCAAAAGTACTGCAGTTGTGCAGGCGCTTTTCCTCATCGCTGGGGCGGCGTTCCCTCTTACAGCCATTGCAGGCGGAAACAAAGCATCCGTCGTTTCCACGAAGATCGTCTGTACTAACGAAAGTGACCTCCCAAACTGGGGAGCAGGTAGCGCAAATATCACGTCTTCGACAGCATCGAATTTCCTTGCGGCGCATCCGAGCTGTCATGCGCAGTCCGGCTGGATGTTTGAATGGGCTTCTCACAGCGTTTCTAATCCTGGCGACAGCGTAGGTGCGGCTGGTGGATCATGGACAGCCTTCGGACCGACTAACGGCAGCGGTGTCGCGACGACTGACTTCCCATCAACGAACTCGAACACGCTCACATGGTTCCGCGAACAGTTCCAGAGCGGCTATGTTCCGTTTACTGGCGTTAACACAACACAGAGCGTCTCTGCAGAAATGTACTGTGCTGATGACGTCTTAAACTACGACAACTACGATTCTATTAAGGGAGCGCAAAATAATCACACATATTACTGCATAGCGTTCAATGCGCTTGTGCCGACGCCAACACCTACTCCGACTCCTACTGCGACCCCTACGCCAGAGCCAACCTGCATACCAACCCCAACCCCTGAACCGACAACCACTCCCACACCAACTCCAGAGCCCACAGTAACGCCAGAGCCTACGGTAACTCCTGAGCCAACGCCGACACCGGAGCCTACCGAGACGCCAACTCCAACCCCAACCCCTGAACCTACAGCCACTCCGACCCCTACGCCAACCCCTGAGCCAACAGTAACTCCGACTCCTACACCGGAACCGACCGTTACACCAGAACCAACTATCACTCCTGAACCGACCGCAACTCCTACACCGGAGCCGACTCCTGAGCCGACCGCAACTCCAGACCCAAGTCAGGTGCCGGGGAATGGCAACAGTAGCAGCTCAAGCGCCCCCGTTCTTCCAGGCACCGGTAGCAGCAGACACGGCCACAGTTCAAACAACGTGAGCGGAGAAGTTCTTGGCGCTTCCTGCAGCATCTACATGGGTCATCCTCTCCGCATGGGTGACTCCAACAATAATCCCGATCAGGTGACGAAACTCCAACAATTCTTGGTAAAAGAAGGATTCACTTTTGTTCCTGTTGACGGCATCTTTGGTCCAGAGACGTTTGAAGCGGTGAAAGCTTTCCAAAGCAAATATGCCGATGATATTTTGAAGCCATGGGGCCTTACGAGGCCGACCGGCATCGTCTACGTGACGACTCTCCGCAAGATAAATCTTCTTGGGTGCTCCAGCCTCTTGCTCCCGTTCCCAGCCCTCATTCCTTGGGCACGGTAATCGTTCATGAACATCATCACCCCGCAACGCTTTTCAAAAAGCGTTGCGGGGTGATGTGTGTAGTACGCGGTACAATGTAGCGACAATCCTATGAAGCTTCCGGCCTTCTTCAAGCGCCACAGAAAAAACGATGACACTCCATACCTCATGGGAGGCATGGTGGGTATTCTCACAGTCCTCATCGTCAGTGTTTTCGGACTTTCGGTTATTAACCAATATCTTCTTCGCTCAACCTCGCTCGCCGCGGTCATTTCTTCAGCGCTCGTCGATCTCACTAATACTGATCGCACCACGAACGACATTGGAGGACTTACCGTCAGTCCTATACTCACAGCGGCTGCACAAGCCAAGGCCGATGACATGGCAGCAAAAGGATATTTCGCACACGTATCACCTGACGGGAAGGACTCTTGGTATTGGTTCAAGCAAAGCAAGTACCCATTTACCTATGCGGGAGAAAATCTCGCGGTTGATTTCTCCGACTCTCTCGATGTCGAGCGTGCATGGATGAATTCACCCGCGCACCGTGCGAATATTTTGAATGGACATTTTACAGAGATCGGCATAGCTGTTGCTCATGGTGTGTATCAAGACCACCCGACGACGTTCGCCGTGCAGATGTTCGGCACGCCCGCCCCCACAGAAACTCCTTTGAGTGTACGCACACTATCATCATCGGCTGAAGCAAGTGTTCCTGCATTTGCAACTACGAAAGGCATAACTCCGACTGTGACAAAGGTCGCTGTGGCTACGACGGCCACAAATCTGGTTCTTGGTGCTGAAAAAACAACTGTTGCCACTCCTCCATCTGCAAGCCGGTGGCAACAGTTTCTTGCCTCGCCAAAAACCATGCTCAAGTACGCGTACTATGTGTTTGCGGGCGTTATCTTACTACTTCTTGCATTTGTGACCGAGCTTGAATTTCATAAACGCCACCTACGCCATGTGGGAGCCGCGGCATTCCTGTTTCTCCTCATGATCGGCCTTTTCGTGCTCGCAAATTCGGTCATTTTTGCCGCGCCAGTTCTTGCCGCTACATAGAGAATCCACAGTGTATACTGGGGGATGTAAGATACGGCCTGCATAGACGTCTAATATGCAGTGCCGATTTGTTAATTAATCCATTATTGAACCTATGTTTATCTTAAAAAGATTAGTCGTTGTGTTAGTTTCGCTCGGCATCCTCGTACCTGCATTTGCGTATGCCGAAACTTCTTCTACGACCCCAACCGCACTTGTGGGGCAGATACAGGCGCTCCAAACACAAATTAATACACTTCAACAGCAACAGAAGCAGTCAATTGCTTCACTCGTCAGTACACTTCAGCAGGGAACGCAGAGCGATCAGGTTGCGGTGCTTCAAGCTCTTCTTGCCGCTGATCCATCCATTTACCCTGAAGGTACGATCTCAGGATTCTTTGGCCGCTTGACTGCTCAGGCAGTGAAGCGTTTTCAAAAGAAACATGGCCTTGAGCAAGTAGGGAATGTTGGTCCGAGGACCCTCAAGAAGCTTCAAGATTTCTTGAAAGGGCATCCGCTTGCTTTCGATACGGCAAGTACGACCGCGACTTCGACCTCATGGGGGCGAGATGGTCATGAAAGAAAAGGTGAAGATAAACGTCCATGCGCCATAGTTCCACCAGGCCAGTTAATTGCTCCGGGGTGGTTGAAGAAACATAAGGGTGATGATGAAGATCGACTTGTTGTGCCAGAATGCCAGAACCTTCCTCCTGGTATTAGAAACTTGTTCGGCGATGATGATCGCGATGATGATCACCGTGGCTCCCGAGGTACCACAACGCCCCCTACAGCAACTCCGACTCCTCTTCCGACAGATACAACGGCCCCAGTGATTTCTGCAGTCAGCGTATCGAACATCTCTTCAACGACTGCCATGATTTCGTGGCAGACAAATGAAGCCGCTACAGGAAAGATCTACTACAGCACGACGACGCCTGTTGGACTTAGTTCGGCGCTTACGATCAGTAATAGTTCGCTTGTGACGGCGCACTCACTAGGCTTCACAGGTCTCACTGCCTCGACGACGTATTACTACATTCTTGAATCAAAGGACGCCGCGATGAACACGACCACGACGACTCCTTCAACTCAGAATTTCACCACTACGAATTAACGCGGGTCGACAGCACAAAAACCGCCTCTCACAAAAGGCGGTTTTGTGTTATACCTCTTACCAATGCTAGTAAGAAATTGCTGTCCGCTACGTCGTAACCTATGAAGGACGAATCTTTGGAAATGAAGCTACTTACTGCCTACGATGCTCACGCTGACGCAATCTTTCGGTATTGCTACTTCAAAACGAGCGAACGAGAGCTTGCGCAGGACATGACGCAGGACGTATTTCTCAAAGCTTGGTCCTACATGCAACAAGAACGTTCCATTGAAAACATGCGAGCATTTCTCTATCGACTGGCCGATAATCTCGTGATCGACTGGTACCGGAAACGCAAGTCCCACTCACTTGATGCTCTTATGGATGAGGGATTTGAGCCGAAAGACACAGGAAGAAACATCGAGGAACAAACAGAGATATCATTAGTACTCGCAAAGCTTCAAGAACTCGGAGAGAACGATCGAAAGCTCATAACTCTCAGATTTGTCGAAGGTCTTTCTCCAAAAGAAATCGGAGAAATACTCGGAGAAAATGAAAACGTAGTGTCGGTGCGGCTCCATCGAACACTTAAAAAGTTACGAGCCCTCTTTCAATAATGCATATGGAACTACCACCAAAAAAAATCATAGAACAACTCCGCTCAGTAACACTCTCTGATAGAGAGCGTGCGACGCTACGCAACAAACTCATTGCGCACATACGTACAGCTCCTCTACGGCAATCTATACCGTCGCCGTGGTCGCGACTTTTTTATACAAAACGTTTTCAAGCGATGATGCTTTCAATCATTATTATTTTCAGTTATGGAAGCTCGGCAACATTTGCTGCTGAAGGTACGCTACCAGGGGATATGTTGTATCCACTGAAGACGCGAGTCATTGAACCAGTCACGCGGCTCGTAACGGCAACTTCGCCAGAAGCCGAAGCGACGTTTGAGACGAAACTGTTTGAAAAACGTCTTGAAGAGGCTGAGACACTCAGTTCTCAAAAAGAGCTTGGTCCTCAATTAACCCAAACCGTACGCGCAGGTATACATGAGCAAAAGATTAAGGCGGAGAAAAAAGTCCGTGAGATCGAACACGATTCGGCGGAGTCCGTAACAAATTCTTTACAATTTATGAAGAGTGCCACAATGAACACTTCGGCAGATACTTTTCAAGGCGAAGATCGTCAAAATTCAAATCAGGGTCGTAGCGGCGATAGTGAAAAGACGCTCCGGGGATTGCGAGAAAAACATAAGCATATCCTTGAAAAACTCAATCTCAACGACGATCTAGAGGATAGAGATTAAGAGAACGAACCTCAACTCTTCGACTTCCGCAGCACTCTCACTAATTTAATTAATGAGGGAAGGAAGAAGTGTCCCAAGCATGCTTAATGCCAATAGGGTAACAAGTATTATGGTAATCGCGCGTTTCATGAGGAGCACTGTAGCAAAATTCTTTTTAAAATCAAAGTGGATTATACTGCCAGCATGAATTTCAGTCAGCAGAAATATACAGCGCTTGGCTTTCTCCTCATCGGACTTGTCGGCGGATATGTTGTGGGACAAGCGAAAACCGTAGGATTGCTGAATAGCATTAACAATTCACTCACGCCGATTGAAGAGAAGGGAACGAAGTACTCGTTCGTGCACCCTTTGCTTGCGTATCGTGTACCTGAAGCCACGACGTTTGGCGACTACCTACCCTTGAAAAATGCTCTTGAGGCTACGATTGATTCGGAGATATCAATGGGACGTGCGGCAAAAGTGTCGCTCTATTTCCGCGACCTTCAGGCAGCTCGGTGGGTCGGTATTGCCCAAGACGATACTTTCTATCCGGCGAGCCTCCTCAAGGTTCCGACCATGATCGCCTATTTAAAACAGGTTGAAACTAATCCTTCGATTTTAAATCAAAACATAACGTATGACGCAAAGGTTTTGCCGGCGGATCCGTTTGGTCTGTCCTCGACCCTCATTTCTTCTCGTCCCTATTCCGTACAAGAACTTATAAGTCGTATGATTATCGATTCCGATAATGGAGCAACGTTTACGCTCTTGGATAAGATCAATCCGGAATTTCTCCGTCAAGTATATATAGCACTCGGGATTCAGGATCCAGGTGATGATTCGGCGAATTATAAAATTTCAGCACGTACTTACGGACTTTTCTTCCGGGTGCTTTACAATGCAACCTATCTTTCCCCCTTGCATTCCGAACAGGCACTTACGCTTCTTTCACAAACAACGTATACCGGCGGTCTTGTCGCTGGAATGCCGAAAGGAACCGTCGTCGCTCATAAGTATGGTGAACATGTGTTTTCTCAAAACGGTTCACCAACAGGTCTTGAACTTTCTGATTGCGGCATAGTGTATTATCCGGCGCACCCTTATCTTCTTTGTGTTATGACAAGCGCACAGGAGGAATCGTATGCCAATAATGTCATCGCAAAAATTTCAAAAACAGTCTACGATGCGGTGGCGGAACGATACCCAATTACAGTCTCAAGCAAATAATACTCCAGAAGTCATTTATGGTTACGTCTGTGATTTGATCATGTCTTTCTTAATATCGGCAAAGGTGCCACCGACTTTCTTTCCCGGGTTGAAAATATTTTGAGGATCGAAAATCTCTTTCGTTTCTGCAAAGAGCGCGACCATTTCGGCTCCGAAGAGCATGGGGAGGTAGGGTGTCCGGATAATGCCATCGTTATGCTCGCCAGTAGTTGTGCCGCCCTCGCTGATGACTAATTCGTAGACCTTTGGCGCCAATTCAAGGATTACTTGGCGATTTTCTTCTTTGGAGAGATCCATAAGTGGAATGATATGGAAATTGCCGTTTCCGATGTGACCAGCGATGGTGTAAATGAAATGCGATTTGTACTCGTCAAGTAGAGCATTCAGTTTCGGTAAAAATTCAGGATAGCTTTCTGGAGGTACGACGAAGTCATCGATAAATGGGGCAGCATAGAGGCCATGTACGTTTTTGCGTAGTAGTGCAAAGCTCTCGCGACGGACAATCCAATATTTTTCAGATTCCTTTTCATTCTTTTCAATTTTTGCTTGCACGTGAAGTCCGGCGAGCGCCGCTTTCGCGGCAGCAGCTTTTCGATCGGCTTCTTCGATCGTGTCTTCAGCAAATTCCGCCATAAGGATCATCTTAGGAACACCACCGGTTGCGACCATAGCTGCCTCGGGGATGAAGTCAACGCCGAGGCGCGCCGCTTTCAGAAAACCCATCTGCGAGAGCATGCCGGGAAGGAATTTAACCGCGAGTGTGAACGTATGATCATCGTAGCTCTCAAAGGATTCAGGATGCTGTGTTAATACGCGCTTTACGATTTCAGGAAGAATATTGAGATCGTACAGAAACACCACAAGCATTGCGCGATGTTCTTTTGGCTTCACAAGTCCCAGTTTCGCTTTCGTCCAGAGCGCGAGTGTACCTTGAGAACCGCAGACAAGCTTTGCAAGATTAAATGTGTTTTTTGTGGCATCTTTGACTCTCCATAGTCCGTATCCAGCAGAGTTTTTAGAAACTTTCGGGCGATGTTGTTCAATCAATTCAGCGTTTTTAGTGAGCATCTCGTCCATCTTTCTGTAAATATCGCCTTCAAGCGTCTGCAACTTTTTCTTTTCTTCCAATTCTGCGGGCGTAAGCGCTTTAAATGTGGTTTGTGTGCCGTCGGAGAGCACGACATCCATTTCTTCTATATATCGTTCTGTCTGCCCGTATTCGAGCGTGCGTTCGCCTCCGGAATTATTTGCGACGATACCGCCCATGGCCGCTATGCTGCGTGAAGCGGGGTAAGAGGGAAGTATCAGATTCTTTTTGAGCGTTTCTTTTTCAAAATCTCGGTAATAAACTCCGGGTTCGGTGACAGCGTAGTCCCCGCCGACCTCGGCTACCTGGTTCATATGTTTTGTAAACGAAATCACGACACTTGTGGTGAGTGGCCCGCCGGTCATATCAGTTCCCGCTGAGCGTGCCGTAAGGGACACTTCCGCGCCCGCTTCGCGGGCGCGGTTGATTTCTTTTACTGCTGCCTGTACATCCTCTGTATTTTTTGGAAAAATGACCAATTCCGGCATTCGTGTGAAGAGGGAAGTATCCCGGCTCGCACTTTTGAGATCGGTTGCATCATCTGACACCTCACCCTTCATCACGCCCGCGAGCACTTTCTTCAAATCATAAGGGTTCATTGCTGCTTAGTATATATCAGGATCCACTCCATATCTGCGCAATCCACGGATTAGAGATAGTGCAGATTTAAAAGTTGTGTATATTGTGTACGTAGTTGTGGATAACTATCTTTAATTTAAAATGTGGAGTGCTAGGCTGTCTTTATGGCACGTCGAACAACTTTTACTCCAAAACAAGAAAGGACTCTCTCGTTCTTAAAGCACTACATAACCAGAAACGGTCAGGCGCCAACTATGGTTGAGCTTGGCAAAGAGTTTAAATTGCGATCGCTCAGGAGCGTCACGCAGCGATTGGAAAGTCTCGAAAGAAAAGGGCTTATTAAACGCGATCGTTTTCAGCATCGCAGCATTCAAGTTCTTGGGCACGATAATTCATCCATTCTTGCTGGAACTATCCAAGTACCGGTCATTGCGTCGGCCGGTTGCGATGCAATGGAAGTGTACGCACAAGACGAGTTTGGAGAATATATTCTCGTCGATAAAAACCTTATCAATGTGCACACGAATATTGCCGCGATTAAAGCAGTTGGTGACAGCATGCAAGATGCTGGTATAAGGAATGGTGATTATGTGATCGTCGAAGTAACTGAGGATGTTGAAAATGGCGATCGTGTCGTGGCGGTCGTGGGGAACATGGCCGTTATTAAGCAATACAAGAAGACAGATGGCGTCGTGTTTTTAAATCCTGAGAATAAAAGCGGAGCGTATCATCCAATCATCGTTGGACAAGAAGACTCAAAGATTTTTGGTAAAGTACTGAGTGTTATTCCAGGCACCGAATGGGTGGACGACATAAAAATCGAATATTATCTGGGGTATTCACCGAGGAAATGATATGCAAGACTCGGATACATTTGATGGCATGAATAAATACTTTATCGGTGTTGGCGTAGTAATCGCCATCATCATTGCGTTGTGGGTCATTAATGTACGCATTGCTAAAGCGCCTACCGATGACCACGTATGTACACAAGATGTAAAGCTCTGTTCGGACGGCTCTTACGTTGGGCGCACAGGCCTCAATTGCGAATTTACTGCCTGCCCTTCTGAGCCGACTTCACTAGAGGCTCATATCGGCCAAGAAGCAAGCGGTCTTGGGGTGAGTATACTGCCCACAAAAGTTTTGGAAGATAGTCGGTGTCCGATTGATGTCACCTGTATTCAAGCAGGAACAGTGAGGGTGCAAGCTCGCCTCAGTAACGGTACGAGCCATGTAGTTCAGGAATTCAAGCTCGGCCAGCCAGTAACGACAGAAACTGAAATAATTACGCTTATAAGGGTTACTCCGCTAGCAAAAGCTGGTGTGAAAATACAAAATGGTGAATACTCGTTCCAATTTAAAGTCACAAAACGTTAGAATTTATTTCGCAATCACATTCGCCAGTTAAACGAAAAAGAGTGCGCTCCGGGCCACTACCCAGTAGGTCATTCTGCTGAATGAGGCGACACCTCGTCGTACCCAAAGGGGTGCCAAGTCTTGACTCTCTTTTTCGTTTAACTGGCTCACAGAGCCTTCCGAATGAATTCTAGCTAGAAAAGACTTCTCCACACCCTTTATAAAACACCGTCTGGTAGACTTGGTTCATTAGCCGTTAGTACATACATTAAATGAAAACTTCAACTACAGTTTGGATTGTTATAGCCATCATTGTGATCGGGGGAGGTTGGTATCTCATGAGTGGATCAAGTTCTAAAGGTACCGAAACAGTAACTCCTTCGACTGCGCTTGGTGTGCAAGGTTCAGACAATCAGACGAATACCGGCCAGCAAACCGTGCCGCCAGTACTTACCGTTGCGCATGATGCAAAGCTCGGAGATTATCTTGTTGCTACAAATGGAATGACACTGTACCTCTATACGAAGGATACAGCCGACGTCACCAACTGTTATGATCAATGCGCAGTGAATTGGCCTCCATACCTTCACACAACTACTGAGCCGCTCGCCGCTGGTGATGGTGTGATCGGGACGCTTTCAACTATTATTCGTAAAGATGGAAGTGTGCAGATTACCTACAACGGAATACCGTTGTACTTCTGGAAGAACGACACGAAAGCAGGAGATACCAGTGGCCAAAATGTGGGCGGTGTGTGGTTCGTAGTGAAGCCGTAATCATTTTTTTATAAACCCCGCCCGGCAAGAACCCGGGTGGGGTTTATAACATCCTCACCTAAGCACGAATTGCTGGTATTCTTCTAAGTATGGATATTAAAGTACATGGACCAGTCATCGTTGTCGTTGCGCTCGGTATGCTTTTTGCACTTTGGGCAACGAACGCCTACGTTGATAAGACATCAACCTATGAGAGAGCATGCACAGAAGAGGCGAAGATATGTCCTGACGGTTCTTCAGTGGGACGTATTCCTCCTGATTGCGAGTTTGCAGCGTGTCCCTCCGTAGTGGCAACGACAACTACCGCTACCACTTCTGACGTTACTAGCACAGGAACTGCCACACCTATTCCTCAGGGTTCTGGTGTGAAAGGAACGATTCTCCTTGGACCAACGTGTCCCGTGGAGCGGATACCGCCTGATCCAAATTGTGCCCCAAAACCATACGCGACATCAATCACGGTGTATCGCTCAGGTTCAAAATTGCCCTATATCATTGGAAACTCGAACACAGACGGAGCTTTTCAGCTCACACTTCCTGTCGGTTCCTATATGCTCAACGCAGGTGGCACCAAAATACTTCCACGCTGTAGCGAAGTCTCAGTGACGATTCCACCAAACGCATTCATCACACAAGATATTTCTTGCGATACAGGAATTCGGTAAATCTCATAATGAAGGGTTATGCACTCGGGTCATTCTGATGCTTCACGAGGACAGTATCATTAATGCATTAGCAGCCGAATAACAGAACCGTTATGAATCACCATGTTAATCCAGGGAAGCTTGCCATTACGCTCGGTGCCTTTGTGGGAGGTCTTCATGTCGTTTGGTCGCTTCTCGTTGGCATAGGATGGGCGCAGGGAATTATTAATTTTGTTTTCTGGGCGCATATGATGAGTTTGCCAGTTGTCGTGAAAAAGTTCGAACTCTCTGCCGCGGTCACGCTCATTATTGTCACAACCATCGTTGGTTACGTTGTCGGGTATGTTTTTGCGCACATTTGGAACCGGATGCATCGAGAGTAAAACAAGCCGCCTGTCCCATCCCCGCAGCAGAGCTGACAGGGCATTGGGCAGGCGGCTACCGTGGTGTTTTGCTAGACAAAGTGCGCTCCACCGAGCGCACGGCCGCAACCCGCGTA
>JAHFMQ010000003.1 GCA_023267775.1 Candidatus Kaiserbacteria bacterium
AAAAAGAAAGAAGAGACTACGGGAATTACGCCGGTTCTTCCGAAAGGAATTTATCAACAAGGTTCACTCGACCTCGTCGACACCATTGCACCAACGGCACTGAAAATTAGTTCACGCGAAATCGAGCTTGGTGAGAAATTTGTGCGTGTGTTTTACACAATCTCGTACCCACGTTTTCTTACTGATAGCTGGTTTTCTCCCGTCATTAATCTCGACAAGGTCCTCGATATCTCGCTCT
Source organism: Candidatus Kaiserbacteria bacterium (assembly GCA_023267775.1). Taxonomy (GTDB): domain Bacteria; phylum Patescibacteriota; class Minisyncoccia; order Phycocordibacterales; family Phycocordibacteraceae; genus C7867-001. The sequence continues at coordinate 239 of JAHFMQ010000003.1, forward strand.
TCATTCATCCTATAGAGACGGAAGTCGCGCTTCGTGGCTTCCAGAAGAAAGTCGCTGAAGTACAAAGCCAAATTGGTGAAAGGGAAGCGAAGGGGCTCGTCCGCGATCCTCTGCTTGATACTGCGTATCAAGACCTCGAAGCTCTGCGAGATAATCTCCAACAGGCTCAGGAAAAATTATTTGAGGTTGGTCTCTACCTCGCACTTTACGGTGACTCCAAGGAGGAAATCGATAAAACCGAAGGTGATATCCGCGGCATTCTTGATTCGAAACTGGTCTATACGAAGCCGGCATTGTTTCAACAGGAACAGGGAATCCGTTCATGCCTACCGACTGGGACTGATGAATTACAAGTGCACTCAAAATTAGATTCTTCGCCGCTTTCTTCTATCTTTCCTTTTGTATCATTCGATCTTACGAGCGACCGCGGCATTCTCTACGGCATCAACCGCCATAATTCCTCACTTATTCTTTTCGATCGTTATTCGCTTGAGAATTACAATTCGGTTATCTTTGCAAAATCAGGTTCGGGTAAAAGTTACGCAACCAAACTCGAACTTCTGCGATCGCTCATGTTCGGCACGGATATTATCGTCATCGATCCTGAGCGTGAATACGAACAGCTTGCCGAAGCCACTGGAGGACGCTCGTTCAACATTTCTCTTTCTTCTGAGCACCATATCAATCCGTTTGATCTCCCGCCGGTAAAAGAAGATGAGGATCCGAAAGATATTCTCAGGTCCAATATCATCGCGCTCGTCGGTCTCTTCCGTATCATGCTTGCAGGTCTCACGCCTGAAGAAGACGCTATTATCGATCGCGCCATCAGCGAAACATACGCGCTCAAAGACATCACCGGCGATACCGACTTTACGGGCGCTGAAGCACCCTCACTCTCTGATTTTGAACAAGTGCTCTCCGGCATGGAGGGAAGCGAGTCCTTGGTAGAACGTCTTTCCAAATACACTCATGGGTCATGGGCGGGTTTTATGAATCAGCCAACCAATATAGATTTGAAACAGCAGTTCATTGTGTTCTCGGTACGCGACATGGAGGATGAGTTGAAACCAGTCGCTATGTACATCATCACGCACTACATTTGGAATGCTGTGCGTCATGATTTGAAGAAACGACTGCTCGTCATCGACGAAGCGTGGTGGATGATGAAAAGTGAAGATACTGCTTCATTCCTTTACTCGGTTGCCAAGCGTGGACGTAAATACTATCTAGGCGTCTGCACCATTACCCAAGACGTTGAAGACTTTCTTAAGAGTCCTTACGGGCGGCCAATTCTCACCAACTCTTCGCTCCAATTGTTGCTGAAACAATCTCCCACCACGATTGATGTTCTTCAGCAAACCTTCAGCCTCACCGATGAAGAAAAGTTTCTTCTCCTTGAGGCCGGAGTAGGGGAAGGGCTTTTCTTTGCGGGATTAAAACACGTCGCTATAAAAATCGTTGCAAGCTATACCGAAGACCAGATCATCACCTCAGACCCGTCGCAAGTCCTTGCGATGAAACAAGAAAAGGATCGTCATGTCGTTGCGCAAAAACAATAAGCCTCCTCCGGAGGTTATGACGTGGGGAAGGGCATTACCGATTCTTGCCGTCTGTGTCGTGTTTGATGGCTTACGATTGTTTTTCGAATTCTTTTGGATTATTGGACCGGCACTAGCCACTGCAGCGTGCACGGCTGCTGGAAGTTCTTTTATTGGAACAAAAATTGCAGCTACAGCGTGTGGCGTTGGGGGAGGTGCGCTCGCATACTTCGGTGCAGTTCCTCTTGAAATGTTCGGTACGATTATGGCTATGGCTGTCGGAGTTTTTGGCTGGCTTACGATTCTTGTGGCGCAATTATTAAACAACGCTGGAATATTTAAAGAAAATTTTTCCATACTTATCAAGTATGGGGTGGGTTTCATTGTTAGTGAAATACCCATTATTGGGGCTCTGCCAGCGCTTACTTTTGTCAATGCAACAATGTTTCATATCCAGATAAAAAAAGGAAAGGAGGAGCTAAAGAAATACGAGAAAGAAAATAAGGAAAGAAAATTACAAGAACGAAGGGAACAGGCCGCCGAACTCATGCGGGCACGTACTGCTCAAATAGATGAAATGGCGACAATTCAGGAGGCACAATATGCTCAAGCGATGGATAGTGAGGAAATCCCCGAGGGGATGCGCGAGGCGGCGTAGCCGCCTCGCGCAGGTTATATACTAGAGACATGCGCTTCCGGCTCCTTGTTGGTCTCTTTAGTATCATTTTTGCTTTGCCGCCAGTTGTGTTTGCCCAGTCTATAAGCTCACTTGGCTCTGCCGACAGTTCACCTTTTACGGTTTCAATTACCCCGCAGTATCCTACGCCTTATGGTCAGGCGACTATCTCTCTTGTTTCAACGACACTCGAACTCACCAATGCGATTATGGCGGTTTCCCTTGGCGGCAAAGAAATATACCGCGGTGCAGTACAGCGAATATCAATTCCTCTCGGCAAAACAGGAAGTGTGACAACGGCGAAAGTAACTATTTCTATCGGTGGTCTACAGTATAACCAAACCGTTTACATACAGCCTCAGGATGTGACGCTTGCCGTTGAACCAGTGTCTTCAGCTCCTCCTTTGTACCCAGGAATGCCCTTGGTGCCTATTGATGGGGGAGTTCGGGTCGTCGCAATGGCAAACCTGAAAGATGCGCGTGGAAAGACCATCGATCCAGCAAACCTTGCATATACATGGACCGTCGACAATGCCCAGATCTTAAACTCCTCCGGTATTGGGAGACAAACCCTTATGGTCGCATCGCCACTTGAATTTCGAGCTCGCTCCGTATCCGTCATTGCAACGACCCAGGACGGAAGTTTGGTTGGAGGAGCATCTCTCTCACTTTTGGCACAAGAGCCCTCGGTACGTATCTATCAAAATGATCCGCTTCTTGGTATTAGATTCGATCATGCGCTTTCGGGCGAATATGCCATCTCCGGCGCCGAAAAAACGTTGTATGCTGCTGTATTTTCCCTCCCGACGACCAGTGGTGCGCCGAGCGTTCAATGGTTTTTAAATGGTTTCCCCGCACAAACCGGCAATCTCATTACTCTGCGGCCAACGGGCAAAGGGCAAGGAACCGCGTCACTTTCGCTTGTTGCTTCCGGCAATAGTTCAGTGACCGCAACTGCAAATCTTTCGCTTTTATTCGGTTCAGCGCCCGGTTTTAACTTCTTTGGCCTATGAAAAAAATACTTATAAGCGTACTGATTTTTATACTCGGATTCGCACCGCACGTTTTTGCCCAGGGATTCGTTCCTCTCGCAGCGATCCCCGGACTTACTGATATCGACACAACGGCTACAAATACTGATCTCGCTGTATTTTTTAATAACCTCTACAAATATCTTATCGGTCTTGCTGCCGTACTTGCGGTCATTGAAATCGTTTGGGGTGGTCTTCAGATATCGACGCAAGATTCAATCAGCAAACAAGGGGAGGGTAAGGAACGTATCCAGCAAGCAATTATTGGTCTCATTCTCGTCCTTTCACCCGTGCTTGTTTTTTCCATCATCAATCCGAGTATTTTGAATCTTTCCCTAAGTCTTCCGAAACTTGATTTGACTGTGCCTCAAACCCCTCAAGCCTCTACGCAGCCTGATCAGTACGGATGCACAAGCGATGCGACCTGCACCACCGGGTATCAGTGCGTAGGGTATGTTCAAGGGAGAACGCCTGGAACATGTAGAAGTGTACAGATAGTGAACCAGCCGGGAACAATGCAGTGCCGTGGTTTTTTGCAGCGAGCAGATTGCGATGCTAACTCGAATCTCTGTGAATGGAAAGTTACGCGAACGACTGCCTTGTGCGCGTCAAAAGCGGACCCATTTCAGACATTTTAACTTTTATGCGCCGCACACTTATCATCGCCTCCATCGTCATAGTCCTCCTCGGAATTGGAGTATTGGTATATTTTTACTTTTTCTCAAAACCAAAAATAGTTGAGGTCGCACCTTCTGGAGGCAGTAGCTTACCCATAGCAGGACAGGGAACACTTATTCCGACAGAAGCTCCTACTACAACACCGGGCGGCTCTGTGCAACCTATTTCTGCACGATTGGTAAAAATAACTCCTGGTCCTGTCGTGCCTGGAGTAGTTGTTACTGACGCAAAACCAGTCGACGCAAGTTCTTCTCCTGAAGTCTCTGTTGGCTATATAGACCAGCAGAGCGGTAATGTATTTTCCTACCAAGTGGGAGCTATGGTACTTACTCGTACTTCAAATAAAACTATCCCGGGTATAGAGGAGGCTTCATGGCTCCCGGACGCATCAGTTGCTTTTGTGCGGTACCTCTCTGGTAGTGATTTTTCTACAATAAACACGTATGCGCTCCCTTCGAATGGTTCTGACGGCTCTTTCCTATCGCAAAATCTCGCTCAAATTAGCGTATCTTCTACCAGTATTCTCACTCTTGCTTCGGGAGTGAACGGCTCTGTCGCATCCTTAAAACATACCGACGGTGGAACAATTTCGACGGCATTTACGACGCCACTTTCTGCAGTACGAGTTTCCTTTGCAGGGAAAAATCAGTATGTAGCGTTTACAAAACCGTCTGCCACATTGGGAGGAAGTGCTTTCATTGTCGATAGCACAGGACATTTCTCACGAATTGCAGGGCCGCTAAATGGTCTTGTCGCCCTTGCGAGTCCATCCGGAAAGTGGGTGCTCATAAGCTTCACCTCAGATGATGCCATACATATGAATTTAGTAAACACTTCCACCGGTGAAGATATGCCTCTCCCGGTTGCGACGATTGCTGATAAGTGCGTGTGGACCTCTGATGACTCCGCTATCTATTGCGGTATTCCACAAAATCCGACCCCGGGCCTAAATTACCCCGATGATTGGTATCAGGGTGCAGTAGCTTTCTCTGACCGTATATGGAAAATTCAAGTCGTCGGTCGTTACGCGCAATTAGTGCTTGATTTCCCAACTGAAACAAAAGATTCTCTCGATGCCGAAGCGCTTGCTGTTGATCCCTCAAACAATGTCCTTGTCTTCGTTAATAAGAATGATGGTTCGCTCTGGTCGTATAGGCTCTAACTGGAAATAGGGAGGTTTGGATTTTTCACCGCTCGTCGTACATGCCACTCTTGAAGCGCTCCTGTGAGGTTAGTGGTAATAAAATACAGCGCAATCGCAGCTGAAGTGGTGTAAGAAATAGTTCCTATAAGAAACGGAAAGATATATTTCAACTGCATGCCCATGACTTTTTGAAAATCCATTTGCATGCCTCCCGTCGCCGCTGGTTTCATAGTCCCTGATAGCGCCATATGTGCTTGCAGAAATTGAGAAGCACCCGCTAATACTGCGAGCACCATACTCTTACCAGTCATTGATATAAATCCAAGGAAAAATAGCGAGATGTTATAAGGAATCGGGGTAAATGAGTATAACCGCGCCGCATTAATCGTGGTAAACGGTTCGTACAAGAAAACCCAGTAGAGTGCGAGGAGTACAGGGATCTGAATGAATACCGTAAGAATACTTGCGAATGGATTGACGCGTTCTTCTCGATAGAGCGCAAGCGTCTCAAGCGCCTCTTTCTCTTTATCGCCTTTATGTTTTTCTTTCAGTTCCTTGATTTTCGGCTCAAGAGTTTTCATCGCGAGCTGTGTACGTGCAGCAGAGAGTGAAAAAGGGAGGAGAATGAGTCGAATAACGATCGTAAGCAGAATGACTGCAATGCCGACATCTGATCCCGGCACGAGCGCGACGAGCGCGACGAGCGCATTATAAATAGGATTATAGAAAACGGCATGAAAGAAAGTCGAAATCACAAGACCATTCTACGCTACTCACGAATTTTAGAAAGGAGGGAGCTAAGTTCCTTCTTCATATCATCGTATGGCATATTAAAAACCGCGGATTTGGGATACACAACGAGGGAAGGTGGGAGTGGGAGTGCTCGTAGGGCACTAAGAACGCGTCGTTTCACTTTGTGTCGTGTTACTGAAAGGCGCGCGACCTTTTTTGACACAATGACCGCGTATCCGTGGGCATTTTTAGGTAATACAGCACTGAAATTGGGCGATGAGAGACGCCGACCGGTCGAAAGAGCGGTAGGGAACTCTCCTCGCGGAAGCCGTTGTCGGCGTGGAAACACGAAAATTTAGACCGTAAGTCGTTTTCGACCTATGCGGCGACGTTTCTGTACGATTTTTCGCCCAGAACTCGTTTTAACGCGTGCAAGAAATCCGTGCGTGGTGGCTCGCTTACGTTTCTTTGGCTGATACGTTCGTTTTGACATGATTAATTAAAAAATTACGTTGTTCACATGATACTAACAGGTTCTCCACGAAACACCAGTCTGTTGCCAATTTAGAAAAAGCGTATACTCGAGAAGATTATGAACAAAAACGATCCGCGCGAACTATGGGAATACATACTTACCCATATTGAGCTTTCAATTTCCGCGGCCAATTTCAATACATGGTTCCGAAATAGCTTTATTGTAAAGATAGGGGAGGATGGAATTGTGTATATTGGCGTCCCAAGCCAGTTTTTTAAAGACTGGTATCTTAAAAAATTCCATACACTCTTGCTGAAAATCGTTAGGGATGTCTCTTATGAGTTCAGAAATATCGAGTATTTGATTGTGAAGGATGAACATCGTCGCATTCCGAAAGAAACCAAAAATACACGCGGTGCGATTGAACTTCCTCTTGATGATTTTTACATCAATAAAAGTGACAATTTAAATCCTCGTTATACGTTTGATACGTTCGTCATTGGTTCGTTTAATAATCTCGCGTATGTGGCGGCTCAAGCAGCGATTGAACGTCCTGGGATTACCTACAACCCTCTTTTTATTTACGGTGACACTGGCCGCGGTAAAACACATCTCATTCAAGCAATTGGAAATCAGTACAAAAAACTCTACCAGGGTCGCAAGGTGTATTACCTCACTTCAGAAAAATTCGTTATTGATTATACCGATTCTGTGCAGGCGGGTACCGCGAATCGTTTTAAAGATAAATATCGTCAATATGATCTTCTTATTATGGATGATGTTCAATTTCTTTCTAAAAAAGAAAAAACTCAAGAGGAGCTTTTTCATCTTTTTAATGCCCTCTACGATACTAATAAACAGATTATTTTTTCTTCAGATCGATCTCCTGCTGCTATTCCGGATATAGCTGAGCGCTTAAAAGGTCGTTTAGCAAGCGGTATGGCCGTAGATATTGGGGAACCAGACACTGAATCCCGTATGGCTATCGTGCGTAAAAAAGCCTCTTCCCATGGTATTTTACTGTCAGATGAGGTTGTAGATTATGTTGCCACCACTATGAGTGGCTCTATTCGCGAATTAGAGGGTATGGTGAACAGTATTATTTGTAATGCTCAAGTAAAAGGATTTGCTCCTGATATTGCAGAAGTGAGACAATCTCTCCGTTCATTCACTCGTCCTCAAAAAAATATTTCTGTAAAAAATGTAGTTGATAAAGTAGCTGAATTTTATGGTGTTGATGAGGAAAGTATTTATGAAAAAACTCGTAGAAGGGAAGTGGTACGACCTCGACAGATAATTATGTATATTTTACGAGAAGATTTTCGTATTTCCTATCCAACTATTGGTACAAAACTTGGTGGTCGTGATCATACGACAGTTATTCACTCATGTGAAAAAATTAAACGTGAAATAGTTGTGGATAGTGGGTTAGCGCAAGAGATACAAAATATTCGAACCCTTCTTGTATGAAAAATATTCTTTATTTATTCACATGTTGTATAAAAAAAGATATTGAAAATATTCAATCAGAACTTTGTATTTTTAATTTATCCACCTATCAACACCCTTAATAAGAATTGTATGATTATTTCAATTGAAAAAAAGAAATTCTCTGAGTCTGTGAATATAGTCTCAAGATTTGCTGAAAGAAAAAATACAACCTTACCAGTTCTTGGAGCAGTACTCCTTATTGCTAGTGATGATGGTATTAAAATGCGTGCGACAAATCTTGAAACGGGTATTGATTTAAAAATTGAAGGAGAATGTACTTCAAAAGGTGTTGTTGCTATACCTGCAGTAGTGTTTCAACAAATAGCTAATTCATTCACCCAAGAAGGGAAAATAATTATTGAGCATATTGGGGATATTATTTCAATAACTAGCGGAACAAATAAAAGTTCAATAAAAACTATTCCTTATGATGATTTTCCTTCAATACCATTTCCAGAAAACCCTAAAAACAGAATAATTATTTCTGGAGCGCTTTTAAGATCACTTTTTACCTCTATTACTTCTTGCGCTTCTTCATCAACTATTCGCCCAGAATTAGCGAGTATTTATATATCCATTGAAGGAGGTGTATTAACTGCAGTAGCAACTGATTCTTTTAGACTTGTGGAGAAAAAAATTCCATTAGCTAATAAAGGGACTCAAGGGAAATTTTTAATACCTGCAAAAAATGCATTAGATATTTCACAAGCACTTCCAGATAATGACATCATTATATCTTTTGACGAACATCAATGTGCTTTTATTGGAGATATGGGGACGTTAATTTCTCGTTTAACAAATGCGGTATATCCTGATTATCGACAAATTATACCTAAAGAATCAATTGTCGAAGCTGTTGTTTTAAGAAAAGATTTTGAAAATGCTTTGAAAAGAATAATGATATTTTCTGATTCGTTTCAAAAAGTACGAATAAGTCTTGATCCTAAAAAGAAAATATTTTCCCTATTTGCAAAAAATGCTGATGTGGGAGAATCATCAGAAACATTGTAAGCAAACATTTCAGGAAACGCATTAGAACTTTCTTTTAATCACCGCTATTTATCCTCAGTATTATCACTCACTTCTGCAGAAAGTATTTCACTTACTGCAGCAGGTATTGGGAGACCCCTTATTATCAAAGGAATTAACGACACCTCATTGGTATATATTGTGTCGCCAATGAATCAATAAATTAGTTAATTAGAACAGTTGAAGTTGCATTAGATGAGAGGGGAACTGGAAGCATAACACCACTTGAAAAAAGTTCAGGATGCGCGTTATACCATACAGCTACACCATACTCCCAATTATCATATTGAGAATCTTGAGAAGGATTGATTGGAGAGTTTCCTTGAGGATTATTTTTGTCGGTCCAATACAACAAACTATGAGGAACAATCACTCCTTGTTTATCAGGTATACGCCAATTTCCCTGTAACATTGGTGGCACTGTATTATAAATGGGACTCGGTTCGCTAAAGTATGTTTTAGGATATTTGGAAAGAGCATATGCCATTACCTCGTGCCACATAGGAGCAGCAATAAAACCAGCAATTGATTTCACCATCGGCGAATTATCATTGTTTCCAGCCCATACACCTATCGCTATAGAAGGAGTGTATCCAATGACCCATGCATCACGCGTATCATTAGTGGTACCAGTTTTTACCGCGACATCGTATCCAGAGAACGAAAGGGGAGAATTAAGAGGATATTCAGGAAGACGCGCTTGAGCGTCAGAGAGCATCGCGGACATATCGCGTGCAATATTTGAAGGAAGCACTATGGCTGATTGTGTTGAGAATTTATTCAACACATTTCCATCAGCGTCATTAATTTCAAGGATGCCTGTTGGGGTATTTAGTATTCCATCATTCGCAAATGCAGCATACGCGCCTGTTAAATCTAAGAGGCGTACTTCGCCACCCCCAAGCACAAGAGTAAGGCCGTACTGATTAGGATCACCAAGAGTGGTGAGTCCAAATGACTTAGCCAAATTAATTGCATTTTGTATACCAACTAAATACAAAACTTTAATAGCCGGGATGTTGATAGATTGCGCAAGTGCGCTTTCAAATGTCATGGGACCTCGAAATGCACTATCAAAATTCACCGGCGCATAACAAGGCGCGGTGTTATTCATGGTGTCTGAAGGCTTACATGCGGTGGAGAACTGGGTCGGCACATCAAAAACGACCGTATCGCGCGTATAACCATGCGCGAGGGCAAGAGAATAAATAAATGGCTTCATAGTAGAACCAGGCTGCCGCAAGGAAAGAGTTGCGTTATATTGCCCATCAATATTTTTATCAAAGAAATCTCGAGAACCAACCATCGCGAGAATCTGTCCGCTTGGTGGATCAATCGCCATTAGTGAGGCGTTTGTCGCTTTAAATTTCTTTACGTTATCAAGCGCATATTTATTTACAATCGATTCAGCTTTCACTTCAAGATCAACATCAAGCGTGGTAATGACTCGTAAGCCTGACATAAGCGCATTTTTTCCATACATGTCTTCAAGTTGGCTAAGAATATAAAAAACAAAGTGTGGGGCAATGATTGAATTTATACCCGCCGGTGCGAATGATACTTTTTCCGCTTCGGCCGCTACATATGCAGCCTCATCAATAAAATTAAGTTCGCGCATTCGATTCAGTATGAGATTTTTCCGATCGGAAAGTTCAGTTTGATGCGTACCATACGGAGAATAATACGTAGGGGCTTGAATCATTGCGGCGAGATATGCTGCCTGAGCAAGCGAAAGATCTTTCGCGGCTTTACCGAAATATGATTCAGATGCAGCTTCGATTCCATAAAGCGTTCCACCGTACGGGATATTATTAAGATAGGTTTCCAAAATCTGGTTTTTTGAGTACGCTTGTTCTAGTTTTATCGCGAGCACCCATTCATTAATTTTGCGAATGACACTTTTCTGACCCGTTAAAAGTACATTTTTTACGACTTGCTGTGTGATAGTTGACCCACCCTGAGAGAGCGCACCTCCAAAAAGATTTACGAACGCCGCACGCGCAATAGAAGTTACGCGAATACCGCCGTGCTCATAAAAATTTGAATCCTCAATAGCAATCGTCGCATTTATCGTGTTGGGAGATATTGAAGCGAGTGGAACAATATTCCTTTTTGCATCGCGATTGTAGTCATAGAGGAGAATTTGCCCGGTGCGGTCATAAATTTTTGTTGACTGGTCAACTTCTCTGGAAGTAAACGACGCTATATCTGGTGCTGGAGTAGATACAACTGCAAGGAGGATCCCGCCTGCCACGAGGAAGCCAATTCCACAAAGAACAAGAATAGACGTCAAAATAATCGGACGCCTTGTGGCGTGTCGTCGAGTACTCATAGCAATATGCTACCACCGAATGCATGTATTGCACCCGCTTTCCATAAAGCCAATTCTAGGCTTGTGATATTATTTTAATACCTTTCCTTCTCGTCGAGTTCTTCCTCATCGACGTCCTCGTCTTCGAGCATGTCGTCCAGAACAAGGTTCTCGTCATTAAGTTCATCATCCGCCATAGGGATATATGTAACAAAAAAATATATTCCTGCAAGCACCTTAAAAATAAGCTGGGGATTATCCTCGGGGAAGGCCTGCAGCGAGTGCGGTAATACCAATAGCTATTGCATCCAGTTCATCATCCACACGCTTTTTTTTGGGCAGCAGCAGCAGACGTGGAATCATAGCGGCCACAGACGCTTTATTAGAACCGCCGTGCCCCGTAACGGCTAGTTTTACTTGCTGAGGAGAGCACTCGATGATTGGCAGCGCTGCAAGGCCAGCAGCAGCAAGTATGGCGCCGCGGGACTCAGCAACTCCCATCGCTGTTTTTTTATTAATGCTAAAAAAAAGAGTCTCGATACCGAGTGCCGTCGGGGCATACTTGCTGATTGCTTCAGTAATGGCGCGCGACACCTCAGCAAGCCGTTTCTCAGACGATCCTTTTTCAGGGAGTACACACGTACTCATGACAAGTGTAGGGCGCGAAGCATTCCCCTCAACAGCTGCCATGCCGAGACGGTCATAGCCGGGATCAATCGCTAGTATTCTCATATCCCTTTGCGTTCGTGAATACACGCTGTACATCGTCATGCTCGTCAAGTGACTCGAGAATTGCGGAAAGATGTTCCTCATCCGCTCCGGCGATTTCCATAAGAGGTTCATTTGGAATATAGACGTCAGCTTTTTTCGTAAATGCCCAACTCGCAGCACCTGGTGCTGCGAGCGCAACTTCTTTTAGGGAAAGAAGATGTTTTACTTCCTGAGTCGTGCGGTTTTTATTGTCGGTAAGTGCATCGATAAGAATCGCTACACCCCCAGGACCATAGGCTTCGTAGATAACCTGCTCAAGATTTCCGGAATCTTTTGAAATACCTTTGGCAACCGCGCGCTCGATATTATCTTTAGGCATATTTGCCGCTTTAGCTCGGGCGATAGCGACTGAGAGTCCTGGCACCGAGAGAAGACCATTTGCTTTTTTTGATTCAAGACTGATAAGACGCGCGAACCGTGAAAAAATTCGGCTCTTTGCTGCGTCAGTGACTGACTTCTGACGTTTTATTTGTGACCATTTACTATGTCCGGACATACGTAGGCAGATAAACGTTACTAAGTAATTTAAATTACCTGTTTTTCACCGCGAAGGAAAGCTCGTCCCTCCGGAGTGAGCACACGACCGCGCGGTGATCGTTCGATAAACCCAAGTCGAAGCAAGTACGGTTCATAAATATACTCAACCGTGTCCGGGTCCTCATGAATAGCCGCGGCAAGTGCACGGACGCCAGCAGGACCTCCATGGAAACTTTTTAGGAGTGTTTCAAGATAACGGCGATCATCTTTGGTAAGACCGTAGGCATCAATACCAAACAATTCACACGCCTCATCGCATAATTTTGCAGAGAGTGGGCGATTGTGTACTTCAGAAAAATCCCGCACCCGCTTAAGAAGCGCATTTGCGACGCGCGGTGTCGCTCGACTTCGCGCGGCAATTCGGTCAACCACTTCCTCTGGTGCTTTAAGGTCGAGAAGCTGTGCTGATCGGCGAATAATATCTTTAAGGTCGTCATTGTTATAGAAATCAAGCTGGTAGGTACCGCCACCAAAACGTGATCGAAGAGGTCCAGACAGTTCCGCCATGCGTGTAGTCGCACCGACGAGTGTGAATGAAGGAAGCGCAAGTTCAACGGTGCGTGCCGACGGACCTTTCCCAAGAATGATATCGAGATGCCCCGATTCAAGAGCGGGGTAGAGCAATTCCTCAATTTTCCGTGAAAGACGGTGTATTTCATCGATAAAGAGCACCGTGTTGGGCTCAAGATTCGTAAGAATAGCGGCGAGATCGCCAGAACGCTCTATGGCAACGCCAGACGTGCTTTTCAAGGGCGACTCAAGCGTCGAGGCGACTAAATGAGCAAGCGTCGTCTTCCCGACGCCTGGAGGGCCGTAAAAAAGAATGTGCTCGGGCATGCTGCCGCGCTTTTTTGCCGCATCGATGGCCACACGCACGTTCGCTTTCACTTGTTTCTGGCCGACATACTCATCCCACACCGAAGGACGCAGTGCCGCATCGAGAGATTTCGATAACGGAAGAGATTCAGAGGGGGTTGACATAAAAATATTATGATGCTAGCATATTACCATAGTTTTAGCCCCCCGTTATAGACCAAGAGAAGACAGGTCAATAACGGGGCGTAAGTGTTCGTTCATTATTATTCTTAAAAGAATAATAATGAACTCCCTTAGATCCTTTTCATACTCCTCTAGGCAAGGCTTGACGGCTTTGGGTGTCTCCCCAAGGATTTTCTGGTTTGTTTTCTTCGGAAGACAACGCTGGGACTCTCCTCAGGTGTTTCGCTCTCCCTGCTTTATTGCGGGTTTTTGCCTGGAGGATTATGCACGGGATTTTTTATTACGAAAATGTTCTAACTTGGTAGATTAACCGTGCCAGCAAGCTCGGAAAGGGAAGTCATGCCCGCAAGTGCTTTCAGAACGCCGTCTTGCGCCATCGTGAGGTATCCTTGCTTAGCTGCTATTTTTGCAATTTCGTTTTCGGGCGGATTATCGCGTAGGAAGCTCGCGAGTTCATCGTCCATAAATATCGCCTCGTATAAACCAACGCGACCCTTGTATCCGGTTTCACCATCTTCGGTGGGAGCGGGCTCCCATACAGTTTCAATTTTTTCGGGAAGTAATGATTTGTCGGCGAGATGTTCAAACACTTTTGCAATCATCTTCTTTTCTTCGTCGATAAGTGGACGTTCTTTCTTTTTGTTTGGATCAAGTTTACGTACAAGACGTTGAGCCATTGAGACCGTCACTGCCGAACCAAAGGATTTCGGATCGGCCCCAAGGTCAACGAGGCGAGGGAAGGTGCCAGCTGCATTGTTGGTATGAAGTGTAGAAAAGACAAAGTGGCCAGTCAGAGCCGCTTGAATAGCAATATTTGCCGTCTCGCCATCGCGGATTTCGCCGACCATGATGATGTCTGGGTCTTGGCGTACGATCGACTTCAACCCTTCAGCAAAGGTATATTTTTTCCCTTCGACTTGCGTCTGCACGATACCGTCGAGATGATACTCAACCGGATCTTCAATCGTGATTATTTTTATTTCGGGTGAATGGATTTCACGAAGGAACGAATAGAGTGTGGTCGTTTTGCCGCTTCCGGTAGGGCCCGTCGTGAGGAGCATGCCATTCGGGCGTCGAATTTCTTTTTCAAGACGAGCAAGAAGCTTCGGATGGATACCAAGTTCCTTATACGAAACTTTCGTAGCCTCGGGATCGAGAATACGCATGACGATGGATTCGCCGTAATTCCCAGGAATAAATGAGACACGCATTTCTATCTGATTTGCACCTTTCGCTATGCTGAAACGACCATCTTGCGCTCGATTGGTGATATTCAGTTTTACGCCCGAGAGTAATTTTATGCGTGAGTTTATTTGATGATACGTTGCTGGATCGAAAGAATAAATATCAGATAAAAGACCATCAATGCGCAGACGTAACAAGGTTTTATCTTCGCTCGGTTCAAAATGGATGTCAGAAGCGCGCAGTGCAAATGCTCCCGAAAGAATAAGTTCAAGCAAATGAGAAATACGATCAAGAGCTTTCGCACCTGCAGAAGCATCTAGTTCCTGTTCAAGCGCCTTGCGTGTCCCACCTCCTGCAGCTATTTTTTCAATCGTTTCTTGTGTGACATTGAACACCCCAGCTTTTGATTCCGTGCTATAGGAGAGGTCGGCGTAACGAGCAAGTATTTTTTCGAGGCTTTTTTTCGAGACGAGGAATTTTTCTATGACAAATCCACGGTTAGTAAGGTCGTCAATCACTTTGGCGAGTTCAGGATTATTCGGATTATGAAGCGCAAGCGATAGTGTCTTAGCATTTTTCATAAATGCTGCTGCTTCAGCCTTCCGAGCTTGTTCTTCAGGAACAGCACGAACCGCCTCATTATCTATTTCTTTGAGAGACAAGTCAGCGTAGGACAACCCATACTTCTCCGAGAGAATATGTGCGACGTCTTCCTCTTCTCGTTCGCGTACATGAGCTAACTCAGTGTTCTCGTTCTCAGTATTAAAAGGTAAATCCATGATGCAATGATAACAGAGTGCATAATAGCACTGGGGAATACCAAAAAAGGAGAACTTGACAAATCGGTATAATCGGTAGTATAGTTTCTGCGGAAGTTTGCTCCAAGTCAACAACTGCAAAATCGGAAAGGAGGTGCCCCGATGAGGCTCATACAAGCAACTTTCTACGGAATATTCGTGGCGCTACTGCTCAGCGGATGCACCGTCCTCGAACTATACACTTCGGTACGGAACACAAAATCCGTTGAGGAGTACAGATCAGCTTCGAAACAACGGACAAAGTTTTGGCCTTTGTCGAACGTAAAGTGCGAATCCCCTGCTCACTGGGAAGAGCGCGATGGAGGTTTAGTGTGCACAGGGCCTGACAAGCGAATTATTGTAAATGGCAGTGCGTATGTTATTTACAACTGCCCAGGCCCCGGACCTAAATGTGCTCCAACCATCATGACCCCCTACGCTTATGCGCCCTTTTTGGGTCCGATGATGTACCCCTACCCCTATCCCTATGTAGGTATGGGGTGGGGGTGGATCACGATCTATCGTCCTTGAAAATAACAAGTTTACATGCGCTCTTTCGACGAGAAAGGGCGCATTTTACGAATTGACAAGGACGAGGAGGGGAGTACGCTTTCCACTAGATACAGATCCACAGTACCTCAACCCAAAAGGAGGTTTCCATGAAGATCTTACCTGTTCTTTTCGTTTTGATACTGGTCACTGGGATGCTCGCATCGGCTCCGGTGCAGGCACTGCAGGTGAATTGTCCTGACGACGTGGGCGTCGTTGAGTGGAAAGTAGACAGGTATGTCTGTGTACCATCAACGCCTACTCAGGCACCAACACCTTCTGTGCGCATTGCACCACCGGTCATCGTGCAGCAGTCGACACCTATCATCGTACAAAGGGTCCCTCCACTATATCCGTATCCATGCGTGATAGGGGGACCGTACTGGTGTTGGCCCGGAGTCTATCTCGGTGTTGGTCTCTATAGTCCTCGTTACTACGGACCATACGGGATACGCATTTTTGGCGGGCACAGACACTATCACCGTCGGTAACTTTATGTGCGAAAAGGCGATAAACGCGCTCATCTGTCTGAAGATGAGCGCGTTCTCTTTTTCGGCGGTACAATAAACCTTGTCATGCGGAAATCGGTACAAACACTCGCGGAGTTTGAGGAAGAGGCAACTCACTTTACAAAATCTCTTTCGCCACAAAAAGAAGGCGCCTCGCTCATCACGCTTTCTGGTGAGCTTGGTGCAGGAAAGACAGCTTTTACAAAAGTTGTTGCAGAAACTCTCGGTGT
Source organism: Candidatus Kaiserbacteria bacterium (assembly GCA_023267775.1). GTDB lineage: Bacteria > Patescibacteriota > Minisyncoccia > Phycocordibacterales > Phycocordibacteraceae > C7867-001. The sequence goes on from JAHFMQ010000003.1 coordinate 16,921, forward strand.
TACAGAAATAGTGAATAGTCCCACCTTCGTGATCGAAAAAATTTATATGCTTTCAGACAGACAACTTTTTAAGCGCCTCATTCACATCGATGCGTATCGACTTGAGAAGGGAAGCGAACTCGCTCCGCTTGGTTTTGACGAAAGCATGAAAGATGCAGAAAATTTGATTCTGCTTGAATGGCCTGAGAAAGTGGCCGATGCACTTCCAGTGCCCGCACATAAAATTTCCATAACGACAGGCTCTGACGGCTCACGTATTATTTCATATGACTAAAAAAGCTTCCATGAGAAAACGTATCGTCCTGCTTGATACACACGCGATCATTCATCGCGCGTATCATGCGCTCCCTGAATTCACCGGTCCTGGCGGCATGCCGACCGGAGCGCTTTACGGTCTTGTAGCGATGCTGCTTAAAATCGTTACGGATCTTAAGCCGGACTACATCGCCGCGTGTTTTGATCTACCGAAACCGACGATTCGTCATGAAGCCTATGATGGCTATAAAGGAACGCGTGCAAAAACTGATGACGCACTGGTGACGCAAATCAAAGCATCAAGAAAAGTGTTCGAAGCTTTCTCGATCCCCATGTACGAACGCGAAGGATTCGAGGCCGACGATCTTCTTGGAACTATCTCACATAAATTACGAGACGAAGGCGTTGATGTCATTATCGCTTCAGGCGATATGGATACTCTGCAACTTGTCGACGATAAGCGTGTTCGTGTGTATACGCTCAAAAAGGGTATTAACGACACGATTTTGTACGATGAAAAAGCAGTCGTAGAACGATTTAGTTTTCCTCCCGCGCTTATTCCGGACTGGAAAGGTCTTCGTGGAGATCCTTCCGACAACATCAAAGGAGTTCCTGGTATCGGGGAAAAAACTGCGACTGAGCTCGTAACAGGTTTCGGGACAATCGAAAAAATGTATGTAGCACTAAAGAAAAGTGATACAGCATTTGTGAAGAAGGGAATAAAGCCACGCATCATCGCTTTGTTGAAAGAACATGAAGAAGACGCGCGTCTTTCTAAAGCGATTGCAACGATACGTCTTGATGCGCCTATTGCTTTTACTTTGCCCGAGCATCCGTGGCGTGATGCCGTTCAGGCGCAAAAAGTTCTTGCAATGTGTGATGAGTTTGGATTTAGATCGCTACGCGAGCGTGTGCAGAAAATTTTAGCGGCCTCATCGAACGGTACGGAAGAGGACGCGTATGTAGAACCGGAACCGGAACAGGTAGATGCGACAGCGCTTGCCGAGGCAAAAATTATGCTCTGGCTCATTTCTTCCGAATTTACGAACCCATCCCTCGACGACATTCTCGCGTTTACAAAAGAACGAGCGTTTGCCAAGGCGCGTGCCGAGCTCGAAAAACAATTATCCACGATGGGTAAAGTGCGTGATGTATATGAGCAGATAGAAAAACCACTCATTCCCATCGCCCGAGGCATGCAAGAGCGCGGCATCCTCATTGATCCTAAGATGCTTAAAAGTTTGGCGGTAAAATATCAAACCGAACTTGAAGAGCTTGAAAAACGAATTTACAAATCCGCCGGGCACGAATTCAATATCAATTCTCCCAAACAGCTCGGCGAAGTGCTTTTTGACGAACTGAAAATCGTCCCCGAGCGACAGAAAAAAACCGCAGGAGGGCAGCGATCGACGCGTGAAAGCGAGCTTGAGAAAATTCGCGATATGCATCCGGTCATTTCTGATATTCTCGACTATCGTGAATTGAAGAAACTCTTATCAACCTATATTGAAAATCTTTCTCCACTATTAGGTACGGATAAACGTCTGCATGCTGAATTTCTTCAGACGGGTACTACGACCGGCCGTATGGCGAGCCAGAATCCGAATCTTCAGAATATTCCGCTTCACTCTGAGCGCGGCAGAGCGATACGACATGCATTTACAGCTTCAAAAGGTTTTACGCTTGTCGCACTCGACTATTCTCAAATTGAATTACGACTTGCAGCAATTCTTTCAGGCGATAAAAAACTCTGCGATATATTTAAAGAAGGCAGAGATGTACACCGAGAAGTTGCAGCGCAAGTATTCCATGTCACTCCCGAGACAGTCGATAGTGAAATGCGTCGGAGAGCAAAGGTGATTAACTTCGGCATTCTCTATGGTATGGGCGTGAATGCGCTTCGTGCCCAACTCGGTTCAACTACCGCAGAGGCGCACCACTATCTCGAAGAGTATTTTTCGACCTTCAAAACACTTTCAGAATATCTTGAGAGTACGAAAGGGTTTGCCAGGAAATACGGATACACCGAGACACTCTTCGGCCGTCGCCGACAATTTCCAGAAATGAAGTCATCCTTGCCATATGTGCGTGCACAGGCGGAACGCATGGCCATCAATGCGCCTATTCAGGGAACACAGGCGGATATCATCAAACTTGCAATGGTACGTGTCGATGAAATGCTCGAAAAAGAACACGCGCAGTCAGACGCCCACCTCCTCTTACAGGTGCACGATGAATTGGTGTATGAGATACGTACAGAACGAGTAGCAGAATTGAGTGTAAAAATAAAAGAAATCATGGAATCCGTTCTGCTGGCAGAAGAAACGCACGACGTGCCGATTATTACCGTAGCGAAGTCCGGCTCCGACTGGGGTTCGATGCAACCCATATGATCTATCTTTTCTACGGTTCTGACGTTGGGAAAGTTCGCACAAAAGCATTTGACTGGGTTGCCAAGGCGCGCGCGAAGGAACCGAATCTTGAATACGTACGTCTTGCCCGTGAAGAGTTAACGGTTCCAACACTTGAAGACGCAGCGCTTTCCGGAGGACTTTTTGTAAAGCGGCTTCTCGTGCTGCTTGATGATCCCTTTCCATCTGCTCGCGCGAAGAGCGATGATGAGGATGTTGAGGAAACAGCGATCGGTATTATTGAAGAACACATCGATGCTCTCGCCGCTTCAGATAACGCGATCATTATCCTCGCGCCGAAGCTTGCTGCTGCGAAAGCAAAAAAACTCGCCGCAAAAGCAAAAGTTGAATACAAATTCGATAAACCCGCAACACAAGAAGTTGCGCGTGGCTTCAATGGGAATTTGGTCAACGCGCTTGCCGTTCGCTCGCGCGAAAAGCTATGGCTTGAGATTAATCGAGCGCTCATAGCAGGTGATGCGCCGGAAATGCTTCATGGTCTTTTGCACTGGAAAGCACGCGACTTGATGGAGAAGGGCAGTCGTGCGTGGAAGCCGCAAGAATCGAGACATCTCTCGCTTACGCTCATCGAACTTCTTCAGAATTCCCGCCGCGGCGGTCTCGACCTCGCTCTTTCGCTTGAACGTTTTGCGCTCTCCGTTTAATTTATTTTAAAGGCTTAAAAAGCGTTGTTTGTATACACATATCCGAATACGAACCTGCGTAGGATACAATATTAAGGCAATTCGTCATAGAGCATAAGAAATGCTAGTGTACGATCAGAAAATACGCGCCCCTAGCTCAATTGGTAGAGCAATTCCCTTTTAAGGAAGAGGTTCTGGGTCCGATTCCCAGGGGGCGCACATATGAAGACGTTTAAAGAATTATGCGTTGAACTTCGGAAGCAAGACAAAAGTGTTATAGAAATCATGAAAATAACGGGGAGACCGAAGACTTCGATCTATCAACACATCCGAGATATTCCGATGAGTGCGAAGCGCATGCAGCAATACAGGACAGCTTCGGGGAAGCAAATTAGAAAATATGCGCTTGCTAGGAAAGGTAAAAGTGCAAGACCATTCCACTCTTTCGGTACGTGGACCCCAGAAATGGTTCTTCTCATCGGGCACCTTATTTTCGATGGAGAAATACTTAAAGCGAAATGTTCATACAATAATCGTAGCGAGGCGCTTCTAAATCGTGTCGAAAAACTAATGCGCGAAGTATATGATTATGAGCCCGCACGGTATTTGAATCGATTCACAGGAGTCAGACGTATAGGCTACTATAATGTTGCCATTAGTAACTATTTGCAGAAGAAAGCAAAACAACTACTCGGTAGAATTCGGCAGCTACCCATAGAGATGAAAAGAGAATTTGTTCGCGCTTTCTTTGATGATGAAGGGTGCATGGATTTTAGACCGAAAACAAATCACCGGAAGGTGCGAGGATATCAAAAGAATGTTTTGATATTGAAACTTATTCAAACACTTCTTCAGGACTTCAACATAACGGCGCGCGTGGTTGCCCCAAACGAAGTAATCATCGTCGGCAAGGAGAATTTAGTTCGTTTTGAGAAAGAAATTAACTTCTCGTTCAGTGTGTGCGTGAATGGGAATCGCACAAACAGTCGGTGGAAGAAACATTTCGAAAAACGGCAGATTTTACGACTGGCGATAGAATCCTTTAAAAACTAGTAGCTAAACGCATCAACTGTTTTTCCATTTACATCGAGGAGTTTCACCAATTCATTCTTTGTGCGCCACATAGAATTCGTGCGGCCGAGATAAATGTGCCAGGTGTTACCCAAGAAATCTGCGTCGTTCTTATGTGCGTCAACGCAACCGTTATAATTCAAGTACTTCAGCATGAAGTTCTGACAAGCATTTGAGGCTCCAAGCGGAGGAGTGAGCGCCGCTTGGCAGCGTGGAAGGGTGTTCATATAGTCTATACAAAAAGAGTCACGTATATAGTTTGGACCATAAAAAGAACTGAGTTCATCCGACGGGGCAGGACAATTGAGCGGTAAGGACGGATAGAATGTCTGGAAGTTGCCAAAGTACCCAATACATTTATTTTCTCGGAATGAAGCACCGATAGGCGATTGTCCGGAAATGATGATCGCTCGAGTCCCGGGCGCGAGCACGATGTCTTGAGCCGCGTTTACCACTCCAGAGGTTGGCACCTCGGTACCTTTGGGAATAGCAACAGAATTTCCTGAGGCATCACTTGAAAGCCGCCATTCTGAAATGTCGACAGGAACGCCTGCATTTTGACCTATAGATATCTGAAGGTATTCATTTCCTGGATTCTGTGATCCGGCGCCCGAAACAGAATGATTCATGTACACCAGATCACGATAAATGGATGGTGTTCCAAACAGGCTGCCTCCTACAAATGTCGGTACCGGCAGCGTTGTTCTCGGTCCTGAATTTCCTGAATAGTTTGAAGAACTATTTAGATAGACGCTCGAGTGGCCAATGGTAAATGGAGCACGAGGGAACTGTAGGTAAGTACCGCCACCAAGCTCTTGAGGCAACGCCAGCTTCGGTCCTGTAAAGGATATGGGATGGAGTGGACCACCGGTTGAAATCCAAATGAGAAATATAAAGACGAAGACGCCTATGAAAAACCACGCATCATGCTCCATGGAAGAATAGTATCAAAATTTTGCGAGAAGTCCTGCCTACCGGACAGGCAGGTCTGCCTGTCCGGTAGGCAGGCGCTCAAGTTCTTCACGAACAACGGCGGCATCACTCCAAGGGAGTCGTGAACCATGCGCACCCATGATGTACGGATCAGTGCCTTTACCAGAGATGAGAACTGCGTCACCATGGTGAGCAGAGGCAAGTGCGTATCGAATAGCCTCACGTCGATCCAAGATAATTTCAGGCACGCGTTTCATATCACGCGTCATATCCCTGATGATCTTTCCGGGATCCTCATCGTACGGATCTTCGTTGGTGAGAATGACTTTTTCACATGTTTCTTCCGCAATCCGACCCATCTCTGGCCGTTTCCAGGCGTCGCGTCCGCCTCCAGTACTTCCGAGGACACAGATTTTTCTTTGGGATGGGAATGCGCTGTACAGTGCGCGTAATGAATCGGGTGTGTGAGCGTAGTCGACTACAGCAATAAATTTCTGTCCCACCTCGATGCGTTCAACGCGGCCTCGTACCGGAGGAAGTTTCGCAAGAGCAGTTGCTGCTGTCGTCAATGGAATACCTAATGCCTCAGTCGTTTTTACCGCGGCAAGTGCATTCATCGCATTAAACGTGCCTGGTAGCGGAAGCGAAAATTGTGTCCCCGCATATTCAAACTGCGCACGCGTATCGCCGCTGTGGAGTCCATGAAGTTCCGACTCTTTGAACTCTATAGATTTTGAAACATGCACAGTATGAAAAGCGTGAGTCTCTGGAACATCTCCATTGGTAACGAGCAGGGTATGTTGTTTTGGTGAATGGACAAGCGTGTCGACAATGGTGCGTTTCGCCGCCACATAGTTTTCAAACGACCCATGTCGTTCAATATGTTCCCGTTGGATGTTCGTGACTATAAGCGCATCAAGGTAAAGGAATAAATGTCGATATTGAAGAACACTTTCTGAAGTGATTTCGATGATTATATGAGTACATCCAGCTGTTAACGCGCGGCGCATAAATGCTTGCGCGAACCCGCGCCCATGAAGCGTCATCTTGAAACGATTCGGCTCCGATTCACCATCAATCGCAAATCGAATAGTAGAAATGAGAGCTGTTTTGTATCCCGCAGTCCGGAGAATTGAGAAAAGCATTTCTGCAGTGGTCGATTTTCCTTTCGTACCTGTGACACCGATAACTACAAGCTTCTTGGCAGGGAAGCCATAGGCAAGTGCCATCACATATGCGAGACCATGGTGGTAGAGCGGTAGGAGTGGTCGGACGATTGACTCCGGAATAATTTTTTTAAGAATACGGACGATAGCATTAACCAGTTCGTACATGAAATAAAATTAGTGACCTGAAGAAAGCGCAGCTTTCAAACGCTGATCTTTGCCGGTTATAGAATCCGGTATCGCCTGAAGTGCTTTGCGCGCCTCGCGTTCGGTGTAGCCGAGCGCAATAAGAGTGTCGAACACTTCGCCGTCAGCGTTGTCATGAGAACGAGGTCCAACTTTATCCGCGAGTTCCACAATCATTTTCTCAGCGCTTTTTTTGCCGAGACCGACGACTTTTACAAGGTATGCGAGATCGCGTTTACCGATTGCTCCTTCGAGTGCTTCTCGGGGAGATCGGCGCAACACAGAGAGAGCTGTTTTTGGTCCCACGCCTGATACTGAAAGAATAAGTTCGAAAAAATCACGATCAGCTGCGTCCAAGAAACCATACAATTCAAGACCGTCCTGCTTTACCGCCAAATGTGTTGCAAGATTTGCTTCTGTGCCTACGGAAAGCAATTGCGGAGCACTCATACGTACTTCCATCCCGAAACCTGCGACCTCGATGATGGCGCTCACTGGCCCGACCGAGAGTACTTTCCCGCGAATATTGCGAATCATACGTTCATACTACAGCCAGCAAGCGACGGAGAGTAGTGCCGGCCAATTCTTGCGGAAACTAATTTGATGACGTAGTATGCGACGACATGGCAATTACCAGTTCAGCAAAGAAGGCAATTCGTGCTTCCGCGAGGAAGCATGTCTTCAATTTGCGCCGCAAAGATGCGCTCTACGATACGACCAAGTCGTTTACTAAAGCTCTTGCCACAAAGGACGTCGCAGGTGCAGAAAAACTTCTCCCAACGGCCTATGCCGCAATCGACAAAGCACGTAAGCGCGGAGTTATTAAAGGAAATACCGCTGACCGCAAGAAATCTCGTCTCGCGGCGATGATTAAACGAGCACGAGCCTAAAACAAAAAGCGCCACTTTTGTGGCGCTTTTTGTTTGTGTG
>JAHFMQ010000004.1 GCA_023267775.1 Candidatus Kaiserbacteria bacterium
GATCTGATTTCATTCCTAAAAACAAAAGCGAACGGGAGTTACCATGAGAGCATCCCTGTAGGAGAAATGATCGGTAAAATTCGAGCCTACCAAAGTGAGTATGGCGTTAAGTAAACCAGCAACAAAGGGTTCGTGACATGATCACGGACCCTTTTTATTTTACGGAATACATTATTTATCGACGTGCTTTGGAACGTTCGTTTTCAGTAAGGTATTGCTTGCGGAGTCGGACGCTCTTCGGAGTGATCTCCAGGTATTCATCATCCGCCATGATCTCAAGACCGCGTTCGATGGAGAGATCGAAGATCGGCACGAGAATGATCGCTTCGTCAGTACCGGAAGAACGGACGTTCGACTGATTCTTCCCTTTCGTCGGGTTCGCCATCATTTCTTCGCCCTTTGAGGTATTGCCGATGACCATGCCCTCATATACTTCCATCGCCGGCTTGATGTAGAGCTGGCCGCGATCCTGCAGCGACCAGAGCGAGTATCCGAGCGCTTTGCCGGTGGCCATTGAGATCATCGATCCGACGATGCGCTTCCTAATCTCGCCCGCATACGGCTTGAAGCCGAGGACGCGCGACGAAAGGATCCCCTCGCCCTTCGTATCTATGATGAACATGTTCTTATACCCGAGCAGGCCGCGCGTCGGACCTTCGAGCGTAAGACGAACGATATTCCCGTGCTGAGTGAGGTTTTGGAGCACGAAAGCGCGCGTACCGAGCTTTTCAATAACCGCACCCTGAAATTCTGACGGCGTATCGATGATGACTTCCTCAAACGGCTCCAACTTAACGCCATTTTCTTCGCGAATGATGACTTGTGGCTGGGAAACCTGGAGTTCATAACCTTCGCGGCGCATGTTCTCAAGCAGTACAGCGACATGGAGCTCACCACGTCCTGATACACGAAATGATTCCGCGGTGCCAAAATCGATTTTGAGACCGACGTTCACCTCGAGCTCTTTCATGAGCCGGTCGCGTATCTGACGGCTTGTGACATACTTCCCTTCTCGACCGGCAAACGGCGAGTTATTTACGATAAAATTGAGTGCAATTGTCGGTTCATCTACCGCAATTGCTGGAAGTGGTGCCGCTCCCTCTTCTGTGGTTACCGTCTCACCGATATAGATGTCAGGAAGGCCCGCGATAAGTGCAATATCCCCCGCGCTCGCTTCGGTAGCTTCAATGCGTTCGAGGCCCTTAAAGGTAAAAACTTTCGTGGTACGGCCGGTACGCGTCTCGCCATTTGGCTTTTTTATAAACACTTGCTGATTGGGACGTACGGTTCCTGCGTAAATGCGGCCGACTGCGAGACGACCCATGAAGTTATCGTAAGCAAGGTTAAAAGGCTGGAGCATCAAGGACGCGTCTGCAGACGCGGTTGCATTTGCCGCTGGAACTTTTTCTAGAATAGTATCGAGAAGCGGTGTGAGATCTTTCCGCTCATCAGTCAGATTTTTAATCGCGATACCTTCGCGCCCGATTGAATAAATAACTGGAAAATTCGACTGGTCATCGGTGGCTCCAAGTTCAAGGAATAGTTCGAGGACCTGTTCTTCAGAACGAGCTGGATCAGCTGCTGGTTTGTCGATTTTATTGAGCACGACGATCGGTTTCAAGCCGAGCTCGAGCGATTTCTTTAGTACGAAACGCGTTTGTGGCATCGGTCCTTCCTGAGCATCAACAACGAGAAGCACCGAATCAATCGAACGCAGCACGCGCTCGACCTCGCTGCCGAAGTCTGCGTGTCCGGGTGTATCGACGATATTTATTTTTGTGCCTTTATATTCAACCGCTGCGTTTTTTGCATAAATGGTAATACCGCGCTCAAGCTCAAGCGCGTTGCTGTCCATCGTCGTACCCTCGACCACGGCACCCGTCTGCTTCAAAATGGCATCGGTAAGTGCCGTCTTCCCATGGTCGACGTGCGCGATGATTGCAATATTACGAATCTCCATACAAATAAAAATGGCCGCGAGGGCCGGTGGTTTCAATATACAATGAAGAAGATTTTATGCAAGTGGTTAGAGCAATGTTGCTACTGCAGCAATGCCTGAAATAGCCATCACTCCGACAGTTATCCAGCCCATGGACGACACCAGTGGACGATTCGCGTACTCACCCATAAGGCGTGAGTTACTTGAGAGGCGCACGACAAAAAAGAGGATGAATGGGGCGATAATACCATTTGCAACGGCAGCATAAATCAGACCTTTGATAGGATCGAGATGCAGAAAGTTTGCAATGATACCAAGAAGCATCGAAACAATGATGACCCCGTAGAAAGCATACGCTTGCTCCAGCTTCCGGTAGAGACCATGGTTCCAACTGAAACTCTCAGCAATCGCGTAGGCGCTCGAGCCCGCAAGTACCGGTACCGCAAGAAGACCCGCACCGACAATGCCTCCGGCAAAAAGCAGATACGCAAAATCCCCAAATGGTTTAAGCGCCGCGGCCGCCTGATCAGCCGTACCGATGTTCGTGATACCGTTTGAAAAAAGCGTGCCGGCACAGGCTGCAAAAATGAAGAAGGTGATCAGATTTGAAAAAAACATTCCGCTCCACACGTCTGTGCGCATGCGGCGTAGTGATTGTGTACTTACCTCCGCGCGACGTGCTTTGATGTTTGATTCCCCTCGCAATATTTTCTCTTCAACCTCTTGCGACGTCTGCCAAAAAAAGAGATAGGGTGAAATAGTGGTTCCTAATATGGCGCACACGAGAAACATCTCGTCTTTAGAAAAGGTTAGCGTGGGAACGACAAGATGATGGAGAACGTCACTCCAGTCAAGATGCACCGAGAGAGCAACGACCACATAGGAAAGGAGTGCGAGTGCGAGATATTTCAAATATTTTGCATAGCGCGCATAGGTCGTGAATATCTGGAGCGCCAGACTGATAGCCGCGAAGAAAACAACAAATAACTCTAACTCGATGTTAGGGAATAGGAGACGAGATGCCGCTGCCATAGCTCCAAGGTCTGCAGAGATGTTGAGCACATTCGCAAAAAAAAGCAGCGCCGTGGCTACATACAAAACTCGTGCCGAATAATAACGCCGAATATTTGCCGCAAGTCCTTCACCCGAAACAAGGCCGATTCGCGCGCACATTTCCTGGACCGTCGCCATGAAAGGATACGTAAAAAGTGACAGCCAAATGAGTTGCAGTCCGTAGCGAGCGCCCGCCTGAGAATAGGTAGTAATGCCTGAAGGATCATTATCGGCGGCTCCGGTTGTGAGTCCTGGACCGAGCGTGTCCCAGTATTCCTCAGCGAGTTTAAATGGCCGTTTGCTAATTAAAATTCTCTCCTCTTTTTCTACAAACACGACTCCCTCCTCAAGCATCTTCGCTGGAGTTTCAAATACTTCTTCCATCTCTTCTTCGAACTTTCGTTTATCCATACCGATGTACGTATCATACCTGTTTCCTTCTCATTGAAAGCACGTACTCCCCATGTTTCTGCACAAAGAAATCAGGCGCCTCGAGTAGTGTTTTTCATTTTTCTAAATCAAGAATGTCATCAATGCGAATCTGTGCAACAAATTCTGGCACGTGAGAAACAAGAATCATAGCGCCAGCATAAGCGTCTAACGCTTTTGCGATGATGGGGAGATGGCGAAAATTAATGTGATTTGTCGGTTCGTCAAGGATGAGAAGTCCTGGACGCTCAAGCACAAGAGAGGCAAATGCCACAAGGCCCTTCTGTCCTTCTGACAAACTTCCGATTTTTGTGTGCATGACGTCGGCGGTCAGGAGGAATCCGGCGGCCGTTGCGCGTAGACGCTCTTCGTCCGGCTTCCCCATCGCACGGCTGAGTGTCTCGAAAACCGTCTTATCGAAATCGAGTGTCGAAAAATCCTGGCGATAATAGCCGACTTTAACCCCCTCAGTAATCGTCGATCCCTCAGCGACCCCGCGCGCAATCGCCTCGAGCAAAGTACTTTTACCGATACCGTTTGGTCCGCGCAACAGAAGGTGCTGATTTTTTCGGAGTGAAATATTCGCTTTTTTCTTCGCAGGTTTCTTTCCTTTCAAAACCGTGTAAGAAGAGAGCGCTAGGATGACACCACTAAGATCTTCCTGTGCAGGAATCGTGAATGGCCGAATAGTTTTGTCCTCTTTACGCACGTCAACTTTCTCTTCTTCCATTTCCTCGACCTCGGTACGCATCTTCTTAGCCACAAGACGCATCTTTCCTCCCTTCTGCGCAAAAAAGTTTGCTTTGTCTTTGTTCTCTTGAATTTTTTTCTCGAGCTGCGCGTTCTTGCGATTTTCTTTCTCAATACGCATCAGAATATCTCTCTGCACGTCATGATAGTTTCCCGGATACTGTTCGATCTTGCGCGTAAAGACATCCAGATAAAGCACGCCCGTAGTAAACGCATTGAGAAATGCGGCATCGTGAGAAATGACGACGCACGTCTTCGGATACTCAACCAAAAATTTCGTCAGGTGTTCGATGCCATTGGTGTCGAGATTGTTCGTCGGTTCATCGAGAAGAAGCAAATCGGGATTCTGTATGAGCGCTGACGCGAGCAAGAGACGTGCTTGCTGTCCGCCCGAAAAACTTTTTATGATTCGGTCATGCAGTTTTTCGTGATGCTCCAGGTTTACCACCTCGAGCACGTCGTCGATTCGAGGATCTATGTCATACACCGGTTCGGTGAAGCATGTTCGGAAGAAATCACGAACTGTAAGCTCAAGGTGGTCGCGCGGAATTACCTGAGCTGCAGTTGCGACGCGCATACCGTGCGAAGTATGTATTTCGCCGGATTCCGGCTGCAATTTCCCGGTCATAAGTGCGAACAAGGTTGACTTCCCCGCGCCGTTCTGGCCCATGATGGCCATCTTCATTCCGCGACGTAGCGAAAAATCAACCTCATCGAGGATTGGTTTATTATGCCCATATTCAAACGAAACCTTTTCAAAGCGAATAACGCTTTCTTCTCGACTCATCCATTCACCCTAACCTACTTCGAGGAAAAAAGGAAAACCATGTATAGTGCCGATATGTCGAAACCAGCCAAAGAGACCGGTCCCGTCTATCCGATGCGTATCAATAAATACCTGGCGAAGGAAGGTATCGCTACGCGTCGGGCCGCAGATGAACTGGTGACGCGGGGCAAAGTCCTCATCAATGGGCGCGTTGCCGTCCTAGGCGAAAAGGTTAATGCGACTGACAAAGTTACACTTCGTGGCAAGAGTTCTACAAAAAAGAATCTGTATTTTGCATATAACAAACCTGTTGGTGTTATCACTCATTCACCACAGCTTGGCGAAAAAGATATTAGAGGAAGCGTTCCTATGGATGTATTCCCGGTTGGTCGGCTCGATAAAGATTCGAGCGGTCTCATTATTCTTACCAACGATGGCCGAGTGACGGATCGACTCCTCAATCCTCTTTTTGATCACGATAAGGAATACCGCGTACGGACCTCTGATCCGCTCCGAGAAAGTTTTAAAAAGACCATGGAAGCTGGTGTTGATATCGAGGGATATCTCACCAAGCCATGCACGGTTCGCAAAACTGGTCCTAAGAGTTTTATGATCACCCTCACCGAGGGTAAGAAACATCAAATACGCCGGATGGTTGCAGCACTCCACAATACGGTCGTTGATCTAGAACGCAGTCGCATATTAAACATACGGCTTGATGATCTCAAACCAGACGCATGGCGGGAAATTGCAGGTGAGGAACTAAAAAAATTTCTGACTCATCTCGGAATAAAATAATTTTATTATTTTTGCTTTTCGAACACTCCAGCTATAATTCCCGCAATACCCTGTAGTGATTCGTTTGATTTTACAAAATACCCGCGAATCCCAAGTGCGATTCCTTCGCCAATTTTTTCTAATGATGAGACGTTTGAGGTGATGAGAACTGGAGTCTTACCCTCGCCGTACTGTTTGTTCATTTCTTTAAGAAATTCGATCCCGTCCATTTTCGGCATCATAATATCGAGTAATATGAGATCCGGCTTTAATTCCTTCAGACTTTCGAGTGCCTCAAGCCCGTTTCCGGCGGATTGCACCGTGTACTCATTTGGATCGAGTGTGGCTTTAATAGCGGCTACGAATGTCATATCATCATCTACTACAAGTACATTTTTCATAATCATTAGCTAGTTACAGATTCGGATTTTGTGATTGGTAGAGTGAAATAAAATGCACTTCCAACATCCACTTTAGACACAACGTCCACGATCCCGCCATGCTCCCCTATTATACCCCGTGCAATGGCAAGTCCTAATCCAGTTCCTTTGATGTTTGGCACGACAGTCTTATTATCGATCTGTTTAAATTTACTGAACAGTAATGGAATATTCTGAGCTGAAATTCCCATACCAGTATCAGCAACGATGACAACCACTGATTTTGGTAAGGTCGAAAATTGTTCTTCCGGAAACGGCTCCGGTAATGTCAAACTCGCTTTAGTTACCTCTTTAGCTACTGACACCCCAGACTCATGGAGAAAAGCGGAGACGGTGATGGTACCTCCCTGCGCAGTAAATTTCAGCGCGTTTGAAATGAGATTATTAAGCACTTGTTTAATCCGCTGAATATCAAAAGGTACGTCTTTAGGGACGTTCTCACTCGCCGAGACAATAAGTCTAATTTTTTTGTCCGTCGAGGATATATTGAAGAATGAAAATCTGTTTTCAAGAACTTCTTTAATGTCAGCGGGCTCGCTGCTGATCTCAAACTTTCCGGCCTGTAGTTTTGCTGCGTCCAAGATGTCGTTCACCAGATCGAGCATTGAGGAGGAGTTCTGATAAATAATATCTATGTACTGTTTGGTACCCACTTTCACTTTCTTTGGAGGCAACTTCAGGAGCTCGCTCGCTTTTTGTATGCCGCTCAGCGGAGTGCGCAGTTCATGCACAATCATTGAAGTGAAATCATCTCGCACACGTTCGAGTTCTACTTCGCGTGTCACATCATGGAAAATGACGACACCGCCAAGTACTTCCCCTGCATTTAAGGACGCAGTCGTCTTTACGGGGAAAACAAATGATTGATAAAACTTTCCTCTCATTTCAAATCGTTCCGACACATAAGTTTTTTTCAGCTTCACGCTTTCCTCAAGCCGACCGCGAACATCCATCTTTCCGCCAAGATTGTCTATGAAATCAAAAATGGTGATTTCCGGCTTCTTTTCCTGACCAATGACCCGCTTTGCGGCTGGATTGATGACCAAAATACGGTAGTCGGCATCGGTCATCACGACGCCATCCTCCATACTTTCCACCATCGCATTCACTTTTTCTTGTTCGGTCTTCACCACTCCCTGCAAACTAGTCACGGCCTTCGAGGCCTGCTGAATAATCTTGTACAAGATCGTCATTTCTTCTTCCTTGTACAAACCCTCTTTCGTATCCGCGACCGTAAGCACGCCCACTACTTTTTCATCGATGACGAGCGGGATGTTGAAGAATGAGCGGACCGGTTCTTCGAGCTCTTCGATAATGATGGCGCCCGAAAGAATTTCCTCAACATTCTTCTTATCGAACTCACGGTCAAGGAGCGCCCCAAGGGAACCGAGCATGCGATCCCGCACATCGTTTACGAACCGTCGATGTACCGAATTTTCCAAGTGCATCTTGAATATCACTTTCTCCGGCTCAAGCAGCATGTAGGAGACTGCTGAATATTCTATGAACTGGTGGAGAGAATTCGTGATGATGTCGATGATTTGCTGAACATTCAGCGAATAACCGATACGGTCGCCAAGCTCTTTAAGGATGGCAAGCTCGTACATCCGACGACTGACGTCTTTTTCTCTTTTTTCAAGAACTGCTTTTGCCTGGAAATCTTTGACAGCAAGATAGACGCTCACTGCTATAGCTACACATGCGATAACTATGGAGACAATAGTTATCATGATGATTGTTCGCTGTAGACGTTATTATGACGCTTTCGCAAAAGAGTTTAAGCGCCAGGCGGTGTAGGTAATGCAAACTGCAGCAATGACCAAGAATATTTTCTCAACCCCCTCGCCAACGTCAGGAGTAACTACTACTACTTTTAGACTTTCGTTTAATAATTCCCAGAGGTGCTGGAAACCAAAAGCCCACATAGCAATAATCATTGGATTAGCAATGGCTTGTCCAATCTGGCCAAGATTCTTTTTGGCATTTAATAGGTAGGTAGCGACTGCCCACGCAAATATGAACGCGAGGAAATGGTGCAATCCATAGTCTGCAAGCATTGAGTTCATGTAGGAAGTTACCGCACCGTCAACTGAGCTAGGAATAACGAATATTGCCACCAGCAGAACTATTGTTGCCAGACCCCATTTTTTCTCAGAACCGATTCGAGCAATTTGCGTATTTTGAGATTCAGGATTACCGAGATGCACAAGCAACTTGAGGCTTTGGAAGTAAAAGAAGAACGCCATGTAAAACATGGCGTGCCACCAAAAATCCATTGACGAATCATTGATTCCGAAAAAGTCTCCCCCAAGCTTTTGGAATACACTGATGACGAAGAATATTCCAGTTCCGATGAAGAGGTAAGAGAATATGGAGCCGAAACTTGATTTGCCGAACTTTGATACAGCAACTCCCGCCATTACTGTGGCAATCAAAAATCCGAGTGATGAGAGATAATAGCCAAGTGTAATCATAGAATGATTATTTATTTATCTGCAACTCAGGATATTTGGCAAAGATAGAACCGAGCGCATTCTTAACAATGAGACCCGAGAGCTCAACGTACTGGTCTACAAGATTTTGGAGCGTCTCCTTTGGATTTTCACCCACGCCGGTCACTTTGCCGTCATTATCAACCATAAGACCTGGAACGCTACGCGCTTTCAGTATGGCGATTTCAGGACCGAGAATGAGCGATTGTTTCTTGATGATTTCACTGATAAGAGCTGAATACTGTTCCTTTTCGTTCATGCCTATTAATTAGTCCGATAATATTTGAATTGTATCACCGTTACTAAGGCTTAAATTGCAAGCTGTTGACTGTGGATCACCCAAGATAGAACAGAACTAGTCCTGCAACAATCGCGATGACTCCAAACAGATTTAGTGTTTGTAGCATCTTCTTACTTACCATTCTTTGAAGTGCTTCAGGGAAAAAGATGTAGCCGACACCTTTGAGCAGAACAGCCCAGGCAAAGACCGTGATCACGGTGCGCCACGAACCATCCCAGATATTATGCTCTATAAGGAAAAGAGACGATAAGAAGATCAGGATTATGCCAGTTAGATACACAATTGCGGGATGACCATAAAAATCCTTAAGTAAATGCGGCACTGTCTTTCCACGAAAAATGAGAAATCCTCCGCTTATGATGAGGTACATCCCAAGCACCTTTGCCACAGTGAGTGTGAGATCCATATTTATCTTTTGATACTTTGTAGTGCGGTTATTTCCATATGTTGTTTAATTAAAAAATATCGTATGACTCAGTTCAATTGTACTAAACTTTGGGCGTCGTTTTGACATGCTTTGGGAAATCACTTCCTATAGTACTTGACGGTGAGATACGCAACTGCAGACACAATCGCACCGGATACATCCATGAACATGTCTTTTTGCGCGTCCCAGATATCGCCTTGCGACCCAAGAAATGCCGCGCCGGCACTTCCTCCATACAGCTCTGCATACCACCATTCGATCCACTCGTAAAATACAGCAACAAAAGCAACCGCAAATATCGCATATGTTACCGCGATCCATTTCTTTGCTACCAATCCCCTCCCGACTAAGTACTCGATGATCGGCAGTGCGTAGAAACCGACCACAAAATGTCCGATCCGATCGAACATGTTCCGTTCAAAACCGAAAAAATTATTGAACCAGTCGAACGGGACGCGTTCAAATGTGTAGTGGCCGCCGATCGTATGCCAGAATGGCAAGACGAACATCAGCGCGTAGGCAGTATTGGAAAAACGTACGTTTTTGACGTACAGCACCACGATAAAAATAACAAGCGCCACGATCGGCCCATTCTCGACGTACCAGACATCACGGGAGTATGGATGAACGCCGGCGATAATAAATTCGACCATGTAAACCGCTAACAGCACGTGCGGAAAATATTTTTTGATCATGTGGGAATGATACCGCATATTACCATCGGTCCGGACCGGAAGAATATATATCACGTTGTTGAATAAACACCCTCGATACCGTATCGTCTAGGATGTGTCGTGCTATTGCTAGAATCGTCTAGTGGGTAGTCGTTGAAATATTGCCAGATCGTCTAATGGTAGGACCTCAGACTCTGAATCTGAGTATCTTGGTTCGAATCCAAGTCTGGCAGCAAAGTTTCGGAATTCGCATTTTCGCCAAAAATCGGAGCGTCGCAAAGCGACGCGACTGGGGTTTCCGAGAGATACTGCCAAGGGTTTTTGAAATCCAAAGAGAGTGAGCGGGACGCGAGGCGGGGGTTTGTGCGCGCACAGTGCGGGTTGGGGCAAGCGAATAGGATTTGCTTGTGACTAGAAACCGAGCGATTCATTTACGAAAATCACGTGGGATTTTCGTCCCATGAATGGCTGTTCACGCTTTACAACTAGGATTTTCGACGGATAAGTACCTACACCCATTGCCTTCTGCATACGCTCATCTTCAAGCGGAACAACATGCTTTTCCAATCGATCAAAAGCATCAGCAAGCGTTGGTGTTATTTTCTGTGCTCCCACGACCAAAATGAGATTCGGTGAAGTAAAAGCGATGTGCGGCAATTGACTTCCAGAATTGGAAGCAATGAGCATTTCTCCGGTCTCGGTAATGGCATGCACACTTCCAAGGTAGTAATCGGAAAGCGCCGATTGCTTGCGCAACGCGGCCTGTTTCGCCTGATCTTTTTCGGAAAGAATCGCATCATGCAAATTGTTCCAGCCGTGCTTGCCTTCTTTAAGATAATTAACAAAGCCGATTTCTTCAAGCGTGCGCGAGGCTCCGTTCATGACGGAAGCGTCTTTTGGTATGAGTTCTTTAATTCTCTTAAGCGCTTCGGCTCGTGATTCTACCAATTCTGGCAGATGGCCGCGTTCTTTGAGCGCGTCTATTGTTTTTTGGATTGCTTCTTTTGAAGCAAGTGTGTTGTAGTTCATAGTTGTTGTTAATTATTTTTTATTCGGTAAGTTTGTCGCCAACTTTTTGAGCAAACCGGCCATATAGGAAACATTGACCGAATAGAGCACTTCTTGGCCTTGTCGCTTGTCTTCGACCAAATTGGCGGATTTAAGCACTTTTAAATGCTGGGATACTGCCGGCTGGGGCATGTTCACCTTTTTTGCAATCTCGCCAACAGTGAGCGGGCTTTTCATTAAAGTCTGGAGAATGTTGTAACGATTTTCGTTGCCGATACCTTTGCCCATGTTGGCTATCTCTTTGCATAAGTCAGACATATGCAGATATTAGCATATATACATAACCAATGCAACAGGATTCTCAAGATACCGTAATGGAGAAATTGTATTTGGACAAAAAAGGGTATCCGCACAATGGTTGAGAAAAAACTTGGCGTAAAGATTCCGCCCGGTTTCGTGGTTCACCACATAAACCGGAACAAGAAGGACTTTGGCATCAACAACCTCACTTTAATGACCGAAGCCACTCATTTGAAGCTTCACGGCTTCAGAAAGTGAGTTCCAAAGTCGTCCCAGACGACCACCAAAATATCGCGCCCACCAAGGATATTTCTTGATGGGCGTTTGATTTACATATTCTCTAAATCGCGTTTTGTTCCTTCTGTCTTTGCGACGATAGGAATATTGAGTTCGCGGGCAAGTAGGACTTCTCCACGCATGCCGTTTGAGATCTTGTCGCCAAAGAGCCAGAGTTCATCGACATAACGACGCCGAAAGGATTCGTGATTCGCCTCCATACCAAGTTCGCGGTCTTCGGTAACCTCATCGTTGAGGTATTGAAGGGAGATAAGGTATGGTGCGACGGGAATAATGTCCTTAGTGTGCACCTCCTCGCAAATTTTGAGGACTTTCGCCACATTAGCCCGAATATCGCCACCGATTGGATGTCCGATAAAGACAGTTTTAGCCATGTTCTCCTCCGGTACTTTTGATTTTATCGATTTGGCGTTGGCTGAGAATGAGAAGTATCGGAGTTAAATGAAGTACAACATCGTACCAGACCCCAGCTGCTACACTGAGAACATATGAAAACAATGGTATGCAAAGATCTCGGGGGTGAGTGTGCAGAAAAATTATCTGCCGGGACGCCCCGTGAGATGGTGGATACCATGGTGAAGCATGTGATGGAAAATCATCCCAACACCGCGAAAGCTATGGAAAAAATGCATAATGAAGATCCTGATAAATGGGGAAATGAATTTAGGCAGAAATGGGCCCTCACCACGGAAGAATAATTCGACTGAAATATGAAAAATACTTTTCTGACTATACTCGCACTACTACTTATCGGAGGTGGGGTTATTTTGTTTTCACAGAAAAACACTACTAGCGTCGCATGTACCACCGAAGCGAGAATTTGTCCTGACGGGTCAGCGGTTGGACGCACCGGACCAAACTGTGAGTTTGCTACCTGCCCTACCGCCCAGGTTGCTGCAGATCCCCGCAACACGACGTACCAAATAAATGGAACTCCCGTGACACTTGTAAATGGTCACGCCGAATCCACAACGACACCCGATTCAGCATCAAAAACGATCACTATTTATTTTGGCAACGAGGCAACCGGCGACCTCAATGGCGATGACAAAGATGATATTGCAGTTATCTTGACGCAGACTACCGATGGTAGTGGCACATTCTTTTATGCGGTGGTAGCTCTTGCGAGCGGCACAGGATATCAGGGCACCAACGCAGTGCTTCTTGGCGACAGGATCGCGCCTCAAACAACAGAAATCAAAAACGGTGAGGCACTATTTAATTACGCCGATCGTAAACCTGGCGAACCCATGACCAGTAAGCCGTCCGTCGGAGTGAGCAGATATTTCACTATCACCGGCACAACACTTAAAGAATCCCCACGAATTGTTGGGGTTGGCGAACGCTGCGGAGGAAATATGACCACGGCTCCTGTATGCAAAACAGGTTACCATTGTGCACCCGTACCTGGTTCTCACCTACCATTTGGGGATGTTGGCGGGACCTGCGTCGCTAACTAAAGATGTTACAATTTTCCTATGAAAAAATTTATGACGTTCCCGGTTCTTATTAGAGTTGGTCTCGCATGCGTTTTCCTAGCTAATTCACTTGTTGCCTTTCTTGAACCTACTGAATTCCAAGATCTGGTTTCCGGCTCATTTCTTGCAAGCATATTACCTATAAGTGTAGCTACGTTCGTTATGTGTATTGCTATCAACGATTTCCTTGTCGCCATACTTCTCTTTCTCGGCTGGAGAACTTCTCGCGTCGCACTCTGGGCGGCAGCGTGGATGGTCGGCGTTATTCTTGTGATAGGAGTATTCTCATTGGACGCACTTGAACATATTGGTTTTCTGTTTATGGCGCTCGCCTTGGCGGCATGAGATGAAGTAACATACAGTGCCACCACACTATGAAGAACCCTTACGTTAATTACGTAATACTCATCATCGCCGTGGTCTTGATTGGGATCTGGGTTAGTTTTTATCCTGCGAAACAAAGTTCAGCTCCAACAACGGTTATGTCCTTTGATGATTGTCTCAAAGCTGAGTATCCTGTTACAGGAATTCATCCTCGTCAATGCAAAACCCCGGACGGGAGAATATACGCTGAAGACCTGTCTGGGAAGATTACTTACAATAATGCCTCTGCTGATCTTATTACGGTCGAACTTCCCTTCCCCGAAGCTGTCACTGCAAAGGATTTTTCCGTCATTGGACAAGCGCGTGGAGGTTGGTTCTTTGAGGCTTCATTTCCAATCATCGTCCTCGACAAAGATGGGAAAACACTTGCGACCGGAGTTGCAAAGGCTCTCGACAATTGGATGACGAATGATTTTGTTTTCTTCCAAGGAGATATTCATATACCAAAAACGTATACGGGGAAAGCGACGCTCATTTTGAAGAAGGATAACCCGTCAGGAATTCCTTCGAAAGACGCTTCGATTTCCTTCCCCATACATATTGCGTATTGAGGAGTTAAAGAGATGATGTATTCGATGTTAGAATACGTGCATGCATAAATGGATCATTACCTTTTTTGACAAGCTCGAAGACAAAATACGTATTTCGCTCAGTCATTACCCCATTCCATATGCGTTTATAGGTGGCGTCGGCGTCGTGCTGTTCTGGAGAGGCGTATGGCACACCGCTGATATGTTCAAGTGGTTTACGGGACCATTATCGACCATCGTGGGGTTTGTCATCCTTCTTCTTACCGGACTCGTTGTTTCGGTTTTTATAGGCGACAGTATTCTCTTATCGAGTTTCAATCGAGAGAAAAAGCTTGCAGAAAAGACCGAGACCGAGGTTCGAAGTGAAAAAAACACTATGCGATATGTGGTGTCTGAACTCGAAACTATTGACGCGAAACTTAAGAGTATTGAATCAAGACTCAATAAAGAATAAGTATGAGCTCTCCATGCATAAAGAATTTAGAAAAAAGTTAATTTTGCTGACCGGTATTTTTTTCATCCTCTTGGGTCTTATTGGTCTTGCACTCCCCTTTCTTCAGGGATTTCTCTTCCTCGCTATCGGTTTGATTCTGCTTTCACTCCACTCACCAAACATACGGATATGGATGGACGTACACACTAAGAGATATCCTAAACTTCATACCCTAATAAAAAAATTGGAAGAGTCGGTTATAGGAGTGGTCGGCAAGCCTTGAATGTTTATAAATAAAAAAATGCCGGATATCCGGCATTTTTTATTTATAGTCTTTATTTAGAATGCCTGAACGTCCTGTGCTGAAGCAGCCGCTGCCTGATTAAGCTCTGCCGAACTGTCTAATGTCTGGTTTAGATCAGCCATTATATCTACAACTGAATTGCTGGTGGTGAGTGACTCTGTTTGCGTTTGATCGACGACTGTATTTTGTATATTTGTCATTGTTGATTGCGATGAATAGTACCAGAAAGCGAGCGCGGCAATAACAATGACTGCTCCGACGATATACCACATGACGTAAGACGAACCCTCATTCATGTTTTGATCCATTGGTTGAATTGGTTGGTAGTCCATAAGTGTTCAATTAGAAATTTACTGATTTGATCCTGTAGTAGAGGTCGCATGCTCATCATCACTCCCAATAATTTGTCGGAGCGCCTTGAACGCATCTTCGACTGCCTTGCGGGCATCTTTGATCGGGCCGTCTCGTAGTGCAAAGAGGTCCTTGAATAGGCCGGTGTGAAGATTTTTGAATGCCCCACGAAGTCCTTTCATAAGCTCTTCCTGCCCGCTTGGGGTCGTTGTAGATGTAGTAACTGGAACGATCGTTGGATCGAGCGCATATGTTTTACCTGCCTGGGTGGTGACCGCAGTGCGGGCGGCGGCTATTGCGCTCTGTGCTGAAGAAATTGCGGTCGTAACACTCGAGATGTCCTTTCCATTACCAGCTGTCGTGTTCGCTCGATCCTGGACCTTCTTCAATATTGCATCAAGACGATCAAGTACATTCATGAAGTGATCGGTCCAGGTTTTGTTGATATTGTCGAATTGCTTCGCGAGACGTTCCGCCATCTGTTGTTTCGCTTTATCACGAATATCTGCGAGGTGCTGTTCTGTTTTTTCACGTTGCACTTTGATACGAGCCTGGGCCTCTTCTCGTACAGCTTCTATGCGGTTACGAGCATCTTCACGTATGGTCTCAATACGATCATGCATGATTTCCTTGATCGCTCCGCGAGTTGTTGATGCGGTCGAAGAAGCCAACATTGGACGGAGTATGCCGGCTTGGTTCATTCCTGGCCTGATGGGAGGACGGTCCTCAGCGAACGCAACCGTTGATGAGAAAAGAATAGCGGTAGCACTGCCAGCAATTCCAATGGTTCTAAGTATGCGCATAAATGCAACGTAATTTACTTGATTAATTAAGTTTCTAACCTCCTAACTAGGACAATTATACCATAGGACGGAATATGCCAAACGTGAAAACACGTTAGAATGTACCCATGATACGAAGTGTCACCCATCCTCAAACTCGCGCCATGCATCGAGTCCATTTGCGACGCTATCGTCATACGTGGATTCTTATGTCCGGCATTATCGGTGCGGTGCTTCTTCTCACAGCATTCGGTTACCTCGGTGGCGTCACCTGGGTGAATCTTGGTACCGCCATACTGCTTACGACGTATCGGCTCGCATTTGCTTACGGCATCGCGCTTGTGCTCGGTTCAACAATTGCACTGCTTGTGGGATGGAGCCCTCTTGCGGAACTATTGTTTCCGGTCTTCGACGTTTTACAAAATATTCCCTCATTTGCTCTCATTCCGCTCTTCATCTATTTCTTCGGCTTCACGAGTGAGATGATAATTCTGTTTGCTGTTAGTTCTATCATCTGGCCCATACTGTTCGCTGTGCTAACGGCTATTAAGAGTGCCCACACAGACCTCAATGACGCCGCAACTATTTTTGGCGCTCGTGGTTTGCGTCGAATACATTATTACCTTGCCCCACTCTCCTTCCCCGCCATTCTCACCGGTTCGATCGTCGGTATCGCTATTGGATGGGAGGCAGTCATTGGCGCTGAAATCATTACAAACATTGCCGGTTTTGGGAATTATATTCGAGAAGCAAGCTCGCTTGGCATCAGTCAAGCTATGATTGCGGGTACTTTTGCTATTCTAGTGATCGTATTTGTACTCAACCGGCTCGTGTGGGCACCACTGCTTGCTGAAAGTAGTCGCCGTTACGCTGAATAACTATGACAAGCACTGAACCAATGTCCTTAGTCCTTTCTCGTGTCTCTGCTAGTTACACGGATGAAATCAAGAATGCTGCTGTTTTGAAAGATATTTCGTTTTCGGTGCCAACCGGATCATTTGTGTCGATTATCGCGCCGTCAGGTGCAGGAAAATCAACGCTGATGCGTGTCATCCTTGATCTCATGCCACACACGAGTGGTGATATCGTACGAAATTTTTCCCGACCAGCGATGGTATTTCAAAGTTACGCATTGTTCCCGTGGCTCTCTACACTCGATAACGTCGCATTTGGACTGCGCATGAGTAATATGAACCGCAAAGATCGCGATACTCTTGCTCGGGAAAAACTAAAAGAGGTTGGTCTCGAACATCTTGAAACCCATTACCCAGCGACGCTTTCAGGCGGACAACGTCAGCGCGTCGGTCTTGCTCGTGCGCTCGCGATCTCCCCTGATCTTCTTATTTTGGATGAACCTTTTTCGAGTCTCGATACGATAACCGCAGAAGCGCTGAAAGCAGACCTTTTGAAAATCTGGCGCACTTATGGCATGACTATTCTCATGGTGAATCACCTTATTCCGGACGCTGTGGAACTGTCTGACGAGATCATTATTATGAATAAAAATCCGGGACGTATAGAAAAAATATGTACCATTGATCTTCTGCGACCACGCGATGTTCGCAGTGAACCTTTTTTCAAACACGTCGATAGGGTGACTGAAGCTATCCGTGTTCTTTCTTAAAGCTCGTTTTAAAAAACGGAGAAACGAATGACCTAGTATTTACGTTTTGATTTGCGTGAAATTGCTGAATGGAGGAATTCTGTAAACAACGGATGAGGGGTGAGCGGCCGAGCCTGAAGTTCTGGATGAAACTGTGTGCCAAGCATAAAAGGATGCACTGAACGAGGGAGTTCTGCAATTTCCATCAGAACGCCGTCAGGACTGGTTCCAGAGAAAATAAGTCCGGCGGACTCAAGTTGTTTTACGTATGATGAATTAATTTCGTACCGATGACGATGACGCTCCTCGACCAATTCTTTCTTGTAGGCGGCGCGCGCCAACGTCCCCTTCTTGAGATAGGCAGGATACACGCCGAGTCGCATGGTTCCACCATATTTATTATCAGCGAGGTGTTTCTTCTGCTCAAGCATGACATCAACGATTGGATGTGTGACATTTTTCTTGATCTCGGTGGTATGTGCATCTTTAAGACCAAGCACGTTTCGTGCATATTCAATCACCATGAGCTGCATGCCGTAACACAGACCGAAGTATGGAATCTTCTTTTCTCGAGCAAATTGGATCGCTTTAATTTTACCTTCAATACCAGTTTCTCCGAAACCTCCAGGAACGATAATGCCATGATATTTCCCAAGCACCTGAGCAATCTTTTTAGGATTCTTTTCAAGTTCTTTTGAATTTACCCAGGTAATCTTGGCTCGGTGATTAAGTTTCGCCGCAGAAAACTTAATCGCCTCAATGACTGACAGATACGCATCGGAAAGTACAAAGTCGCCCGTATCAAAATATTTTCCAACAATTGCGATGGTTACCTCCGGCGCTTTTGTATTCATCGTGGCGAGCGCGAACTTTTTCCACGCTGCTAAAGACGCTCGTTTTTTTTCAGGCAGATGGAGCGCATTGAGCATTGCGTCACCGAGTTTATCTTTCTCGAAATTGAGTGGCGCCTCATAGATGCTGCTGATGTCGGGCGCGCTGATAATTCTGTCCTTCCGCACATTGCACCATATTGCAAGTTTTTCTTTGCGCTTCTGATCGACCGGTTCCTTCGAGCGGGCGATGATGAAATCTGGTTGCACGCCGTAGGAATTCAAATCACGTACTGCCATCTGAGTCGGTTTTGTTTTCATCTCGCCGAGCGTGCCTGGCGTCGGCAGATATGACACCATCACGAACAGCACGTCATCGGGATGTTTCATCTTGAGAACGCGAGCCGCCTCAATAAAAAGTGCGTTCTGGAAATCACCGATCGTACCGCCAATCTCGACAACCGAAATACGACTTCCATTATATTCAGCAGCCGATTCGATTCGATGCAGGATTTCATCCCGTACATGCGGTATTGCTTCGACGCACTTGCCGCCGTACTCGAGCGCTCGCTCGCGGGCAATAACCGACTGATACACCATGCCGCTCGTCATATAGTCCTCATTCGTAAGATCTCTACCGAGAAAACGCTCGTAGTTCCCCATATCCTGATCGGTCTCGAGTCCGCTCCGGAGGACGAATACTTCACCGTGCTCGGTTGGATTCATGGTCCCTGCGTCGACATTTAGATACGGGTCCACTTTCACGAGGTTCACTGGGTATCCTTTCTGTTGGAGCAAAAGACCGACAGAACTCGTAACGACACCCTTTCCTACGCCACTCATGACTCCACCCAGAACAAAAATATATTTATGACCGTCTTTTGCCATACCCGGTTATGACAACTTCAGATTACGCCCAGCACGATATTCTCGCAAACGTTTGGCGAGGGCGCGGCGACCAGCCGTTGTTTTGAAATATTTTTCTCGACTTTGTGCATCTCGATACGATCTGCCAGCTTCATAGTAGATCAAAATGAAGGGTCGCCGCGAAGCAGTCGCGAGACTTTTCCCATCAGTGTGTTGTTGAAACCGGTGGCGTAGATCCGAGGTCATACCAATATATCGCTTCCCATCTTTACTGCTTTCCAAAATATATACATAGTAGAATTTGTTTTGATCCGAAGTTGTCATACCGGGCATACCAAAACTACACTTTCAGATATCTACGAATAGCAAGTATCGAAGCGATTGCACCGAGCAGAATCCCCGAGAGCATGAGAATGGAAAAGATTATCTGAAAGTGCGTAGCGTAATAGTTCGCAAGATCGAAGCCGCCAAACCAGCTTGTGGTTTTTGATCCTGCGTACCACGTTGCCGGCCATAAAATAAGTAACACCACTATCGCGGCAGTGACACCGGTAATAACACCGGTGATGATGAAAGGCCATTGAATATACATGTTGCTCGCACCGACAAGCCGCATGACTGAAATTTCATCCTTAGCGGTATAAATAGCGAGACGCACAGTCGCAAATGCTATAAGGATCGACGCGAGTGCGAAAAGAACAATCACCACAAGACCAATTTCGCGTGTTGCTTGAATCGCAAGTGAGAGCCGATCGATAATCTCTTTATTCTGAGCATAATTGATACGGTCAACCAAAGACGCTCCTTCTGCGGAGAGCGTCGGCGATGCCTCGAGGAAATGCACAATACTTTCGTACCCTGAAGGATCTTTAGCTCGTATTTCAAGCGAAGCATCGAGTGGATTGCCTCCGAGTTCATCAAGTGCTTGGAGCGTCAGCTGATCGTTTGCATGCCGCGCACGGAATGCGGCAAGCGCGTCATTTGAAGAGGTGTAGGCCACATTCGCCACCTGCGGCAATTTCTCAAGCTGATCTTTCACCGCAAGAATTTCCGGTTCGCTGGCAGTAGTAACAAAATATACGGAAACATCAACTTTGTTTTTAATCGTGTTGAGTGTGAAAGAAAGAAGGGCTGAAAGGAAAATCAGTGATCCGATGATGGAAAGCGTCACGGTCATGATGACGACGGTCGCTGCCGAGACCGCACCGCCGCGAGCGAAATTTTTACCACCACTTACTAACACTCGTTTGATAGTCATCCAGCTCATATCAAGTTTAGTATATCAGTCTTTGTTTTCATATTGGCCGCACTTTCTCGGCAGGAAAATCCCCGAGAAAATGCGGCACCATTGAAAATATAGTCGTTAATACTCGTTATGTTCATAGGGCATATTTCCCACCCTTATCGTCGCGTACGATTTTCCCGCGGTCGATGGTAATCACGCGTTTCCCGATAGCATCAACAACGCCTTTATTATGAGTCGTGATCATGATGGTGGTTCCTAACTCGTTAATCTTTTTTAAAATTTCAACGACTTCATAGGTATTAATCGGGTCAAGATTTCCTGTTGGCTCGTCGGCGACGATAAGATCGGGCTGATTGATGATGGCGCGGCCAATTGCGATGCGTTGTTTTTCTCCACCTGAGAGCTGGTCTGGAAAATGTGAAGCTTTATCAGCAAGATTTACTAGGTCGAGAATGTACGGGACATCACTTGCGATTTCATGGTCGGAGCGGCCAGCTGCTTCCATGGCAAAGGCGATATTCTCATAAGCTGTCTTGTTCGGAATGAGACGAAAATCCTGAAATACCATACCGATTTTTCGGCGGTAGAAGTGGAGCGCCGAACTTGGCAGGTCATTGACATCGATTGATTCAAAAAAGACAGTGCCATCGGTCGGCCGCTCTTCTGCAAGAAGGAGTTTCAAGAGCGTCGTCTTCCCGGCCCCCGAATGACCGACGATGGAGATGAATTCTTTTGGAGCGATTGAAAGAGTGATCCCTTCGAGGGCGACTGCTTCTCCATATTTTTTCGTCACCTTATCGAAGTAAATCATGCGTTCGGTCTATTGTACCTCACTCGCGGCGGCGGCGTCTATAAACTCATCGAGGTCCCCGCCAAGCACGCGGTCAGGATTCGAAGATTCGTGATTCGTGCGGTGATCTTTCACCATTTTGTAGGGGTGGAGGACGTAGGAGCGGATTTGACTTCCCCATTCGTTCGCTGTCGTCGCCGCAATGGAGCGCCCTTTTGCCACCGCCTGCCGCTCAACCTCTTCTTTCGCAAAAATTTTCGCCTTAAGAAGCTCAATTCCCTTCTCGCGGTTCGCGAGCTGACTGCGTTCGCTTGAAATATGCACTGAGAGATTGGTCGGCTTATGGAGAATGCGCACCGCGGTTTCGCGTTTGTTCACGTTCTGCCCACCCGCGCCTCCGGCGCGGGCAAACTGTATCTCTAGGTCATCTGGCTTAAGTTCGATCTTATCCGTCGGGACCAATACCGGCAGGACTTCAACAAGCGCAAAACTTGTCTGGCGCTTTGCGTTCGCATTAAACGGCGACTGTCGCACAAGCCGATGTACACCTACCTCATGCTTCAGGCGCCCATAGGCTCCTGTGCCACTAATTTCAAGCATGAGGTTCCTGTAACCACCATGGTCGTTCTCATTGGAATGTAGTTCACGCACTCCCCATCCCTTCTTACCCGCATAGCCCTCATACATACGACGAAGCATGCGTGCAAAGTCTTCGGCATCGTCTCCGCCAGCGCCCGCAAGGATTGCAAGCGTCGCGTTACCGCGGTCATGCGGGTCGCCATCACCTCCCTCCTTGAGGGTTTGGTACTCCTGCACGATACTTTGCGCTTGATCCTTATCAAGCCAGAAATCAGGCGACGCCATAAGCTGCTCAATTTCTGTTAGCCGCTTTTCTCGTTCATCCATCGGTGAATTAAATCACATCTGTCGAACCCCAGCGAACTAACTTTATTCGGCTAAATATTTCTCCTTCAGAAATTTTCCAAACGCCTTCATTTCCTCTTGATACCGTGCGAGATTTTTCTTCCGTGTATCGTCATCATTAATCTCTTGGAGATGCGCCCCCTGATTCGTGATATGGCTTGCATTGTCTTTCGAGGACTCTATGGTGAGTACAGTGTCATAAGATACTTGCCTTCCCTTGTAAAATTCATCCAATAGAGACATGAGTTTCGACCTTGTCTCCAAATTTTTCTGAGAAATTATTTTTCGTATTTCGTCTGCCTCAATCTCGTTGTACCCCACGTCTCCATTCTGATTTTCATATTCTTTATTTAGTCCCGGAGCTTCAGGAGACTCCACGTCAACAAATGGGGCCGTGGGGCGCCTAAAATCTCCCATACGGCCTTCGCCAGACATGAAGGTGCGCGTACCTAACAAATTAAGGCCAATAACTGCATCCTCTACTTGTTTGCCAACGGGGTTACCAAGATTACCCTTAATGGTCTCTATAGTTTTCTGCATCTCTTCCCACTGCTGTCCCTTTTCGTTCGTTTCGTTTTTTGAAGTAATTTTTTCCGGATTGTTCATATTTTTATATATTACCACTTGAGCCGCCTCTCAGATTTGAACTGAGGACCTACCCCTTACGAAGGGGTTGCTCTACCAACTGAGCTAAGGCGGCTTACGTATTTGAGCTTATGTGCGAAACAATGACCTGTAGTCACGAATGAGCCTTTGGCTCTCCACCAACTGAGCTAAGGCGGCACTCAAATCCATTTCTACCATACAACCTCTCTCTGAAAAAGAGTTTCTTTATTTTATTAAGGACACTTTTTATCTTTTGGTAAGGTAGTCGGTATACTGCCAGTCTCGTTCTTCGACGCTCCTGAATTATCAATACACCACCACCCTCCTGACGCGAGATCTGCGCCAACGATATATTTCTGGCCATTCGCGTAACAAGCCACCTTCCCCCCACTGTCATTCGCAGAATCCGCACTCGCAAGCGCCTTGGTAATGGTCGTATCACTGAACATACCGCCTGTACACGAAGTAGACGCATCAGAGACCCATGCTTGAGTCCCGTACGAATTGTCGCCCCCGCCATAATATATTTCTGCTTGCACCTGAATGCCAGAAAGGTTCGATTGAATAGCCGCGTCATTCCCCTTCATGCGCGCAGTGCCCAGAGCGCCAAGAACGTTATTATCCACTTCATCGATTATATTCTCGATCGGTTTTGCATCCTGTGGTCTCTCAATATTTACTGGTTTGTTGATATCCGTGAACACGAGTTTGAAAATGAGATCGACTTGTTTGTCTTTCAATTGTGTTGCTGTATCGGGAGGTATGACGCGCAAACGATATTCAATTACCGCAGGAAATCCATCTTTATCTGTCCATAACGTGAGGAACGTATTCTCGCGCACATAGGCGAACACATCATCGAATTCTTTACTCTGTAAATAGTCGAGTAGTCCCTGGTCTTGTGTTAATCCGAGTATTTTGTATTTTGCTGGATCGGCAAGTACGTCTTTATAGAAAGGGATGATGGCTTCTTTTCGCACATCAAGTTGATATCGATATAAATCTCTCCCGTCCTTCGAGTCTCTTGTTGGCTTCGTTTTAAAGACAATCAAATTTTCTGTATCGGCAAGCAACGCGAGATTTCGTAGCGCTTCGGTAGCATCGGAACGACTTTTTTTATAGCTGGTTTCCATTTCTGAAATACCGGTCGCTAGAGAAGAAAATGCATTGTAACTGTACGAGTTCATCGAAGATGAACTCGTGGCTGCATTTGGAGATATTTTTATCCACTGCCCTTTGTAGTTTGCGAAAGAGGAGAAGAAAAGTGCCGGAATTTTGTTGATTCTCACGTAATAGTCCTTGTCTTTTTTAAGTGCTTCGACATCAATTTTGTACGAAAGATCGCCAAAGTTGCCGTTAGCTGTCACATTAAAACGCCAATCAAGTAGACCGTCCTTTCGAAAGTCAGTCGTCGCTCCTATCGCAACGTCTCCCGATACGTCAGGAGGGATGGAACGCATCGAGTCCGCAATGGTTACGAAGAACGGCTGTGGAGCCGAACTTGGTATATATATGTAGCCACTGTCTTTCGTGAAAATCACTTTCTGCCCATTAATGATGGTTGTGGTTGCTACGTAACCATAGGAACTTTTAAGCGCATGCACCGCGGCACTTGTTTCAAGCGTCG